>NZ_VWWH01000026.1:0-74825 GCF_011753045.1 Burkholderia sp. Ap-955 | reverse complement strand
CGTGCGGCCCGCATCGGTGCGGCGCGAGGAAGCCGCGCTGCGCGACGAGGCGCGCGCGATCGTCGCCGGCTTCGGCGAGCGGCTGACGCCGCGCATCGATCATCCGGCGCACAGCCTGTCGTATGCGAACCGGCGTCGCGTGGAGATCGGCCGCGCGCTCGCGCTGCATCCGCGCCTGCTGCTGCTCGACGAACCGACGGCCGGGATGAACGAGACGGAGACGGCCGAGATGCTGCAACTGATCCAGTCGCTGAAGGCGCGCGGCCTGACGATCCTGCTGATCGAGCACAAGCTCGAACTCGTGATGCGCGTGTCCGACCGCGTGATGGTGCTCGACAACGGCGTGAAGATCGCCGAAGGCGCGCCGCGCGACGTGCGGCACGATCCGCGCGTGATCGAGGCGTACCTCGGCCGCCGGCACGCGGGCGGCGCGCCGGCCGACCGCACGGCACAGGCGGCCGCATGACGGCACTTTCTTCCGGACCCGACACGACCATGACCGACGCGCTGCTGAAACTCGAACACCTGGACACGTTCTACGGGCCGGTGCAGGTGCATTTCGACGTGAACTTCGAAGTGGGCCGCGGGCAGATCGTCAGCCTGCTCGGCGGCAACGCAAGCGGCAAGTCGACGACGATGAAGCTGATTCTCGGGCTGATGCGGCCGCGCCGCGGCGTCGTGCGCTTCGACGGCGACGACGTGACGGCGCTCGCCACGCCGCAGCGCGTGCGGCGCGGGATCGCGGCCGTGCCCGAGGCGCGGCGGCTGTTCGGCGACATGAGCGTGCGCGAGAACCTGCTGATGGGCGCGTACACGCGCGGCGACCGCGCGGCAGTGGCGGAGGACTATGAGCGGGTGCTCGACCTGTTTCCGCGCGTGCGTGAACGGCTGACGCAGCGCGCGGGCACGCTGTCGGGCGGCGAGCAGCAGATGCTCGCGATGGCGCGGGCGCTGATGGCGCGACCGAAGCTGATCTGCATGGACGAGCCGACGATGGGGCTGTCGCCGCTCTATGTCGACAAGGTGCTCGAACTGATCGATGCGATCAACCGGCAAGGGGTGACGGTGTTCATGGTCGAGCAGAATGCGAGCCTAGCGCTGGAGATCGCGCACTACGGGTACGTGCTGCAGACGGGGCGCGTCGTGCTCGAAGGGCCCGCGAAGGCGCTGCTCGACGACGAACGCGTGCGCGATGCGTATCTTGGCGGGGAGGCGATGGCAGTGTAGGGGGCGTAAACCCCACACGCGAGCCATGCGCCTTCATCACTTCTTGCACGATCGCGAGCCCGAGCCCTGTTCCGGTGCGCCGCACGCTGCCGTGTGGCGCGATCCGCACGGACGGTTGCAACGCCGCGTCCCAATGCTCGCGCGGAATGCCGCGGCCGTTGTCGGTGACGATCAGCGTCGCGGCATCGGCACTGCCCGAGGTCGCGACCGATACGGCGAGATCGTATGCATGTCCGAGCAACAGAGCGTTCGACCGCGTTTCCTGTTATCAGGCAGCCGTCCTCACCACGCGAACAGCAGCAGGGTCAGAAGTTCGACGGAAGGCAGCGTGACGACGAGAAACAAAACGATCATCGATCTGTTGCGCTTGTCCGCTACTGCGAATGCGATTGCGAGTACTATCGTTGCGAGCCATCCTGCAAGGCAGTAGAAGGACAATCGTACGACGAGGGACCATTCCCCGGGGCCGTCGAGAAAGTCGATGTCTGCCCAAGCCAGGCGCCTGAGCCAGCCTGCAGTCGCAATCAGCAGCATTTGGACGAGCCCCAGGGTGGCGTAGCGAGTGCTCATTGGTCTGTGCGCTTCGGATAGTGATTTTTCTTCGCCAGCCGCTTTGATTTTTCGAGCACGGCCAATAATTCGGCTGGTGTCACGGGCGTCGGGAGCCAGCGCGGATCGTGGGCGAGAATGCCGATCGATTCAAGTACGTCGGCTACGTTGGACGAGCAACTGTTGTCGAAGACACTATAAGTGCTGGAATGCGGGTGTACGCTTTTGAACGCTCGATCAACGGCGACACGGCGTTCGAGTTCTTTCCGGATCTTCTCTTTTTCAATAGGCGAAAGTCTTACGACCAGGCCGAGGTTATCCCGCCATAAATTTCCACCGGTTCTTATCGAGCCGTTTACCAGCGACACGATGCCACCATGCAGGTAGGTACTCTTGTCGATCTTGACGTATTCTTCATGGGCGCGGCTATACACGATTCCGTCAATTTCGATTGCCACGTGACCCCATTGAGAACCTCGGCTGCGCAAGCGTGAATCGCTGACGATCACTTCGATGCTTGTCGTGTCGGCGATCACCTTCTTGATGGTTTTGTCCGTGGTTGGCGTAGTCTCTTTAACCGCGATAAGCCGATATTTCACGCCTTCTGGAGAAATGTGCGTGCGATTCCCCATGGTCATCCCGCTATGTATAGTTTGATTTGTTCCGACTGCTTTCCGGATTCGATCTGGTGTGTGCGTCCGAACTGATCTGTTGTGCCATACACGAGACTGCCATTTTCGAACTGCATGGCATACGCGGTATGAGGCAGCATCACTCCGGTTGGATCGTAGAGCACGAATCGGTCATCAAATGATTCCGTGCCCACGAAAGACGGCTTTGCCTCCGTGGAGGCTGCCGTGTCCGCGAGATCCGCTGGGCGTCGGGTCGATTGCAGAAAAATACCAGGGTTGCTTCCGACAAGGACGCGGTTATCCCCGCAAGGACACATCACGATGTCTCCGTCGACGACGACATTGCGTCCATTTTCCGAAATACCCTTCCCGGTAGCGACTATCTTGAATGCACCTCTGCAAGTGCCGCAGGTTGCTTTTTCTCCATCCAGCGCAACCTTTTTTTTACCATCATAGATGGTGGAGGCGTGAGCGATGACCGACCCGCGAGTGGTAGTCGGATCGCCGTCACGTACGGCAGCCTTACGCATGATCAAACCTCGGTGTCGTCAATGTTGAGACAGTGGCGCTGTGTTTGAGCATTGGTTACGCGCTCATTCGGCAACGCAAAGTGGCGTCAACATGATGGCGGTTGGAAACGGCGACACGCAATAAGACAGATTCGAATATTTGGTTCAGATGGCCATGATTTCAGACTAGTTTAGGGAATCGTCGGGAGCATTGTCCGAAATCGGGCGTAGCATTGCAGTGCTGTTGGATCACTTCAGACGCGTGTACGTTTGGGCGATCCACCCGCATTTGCGCCGCCATCTAATCCCGTACCACGCGGAAACGTCAACACCACCGCGAACCCGCCCGCCTCGGGAAACGCGAACCCGACGCGCCCGCCGTGCGCCTTCATCACTTCCTGCACGATCGCGAGCCCGAGGCCCGACCCCGTGCGCCGCTCGCTGCCGTCTGGCGCGATTCGCACGAACGGTTGCAGCGCGGCATCCCAGTGCTCGCGCGGAATCCCGCGGCCGTTGTCGGTGACGGTCAGCGTCACGGCATCGTCTGCGTTGCCTTGCGTCGCGATCGACACGACGATATCGTCCGCATGACCGTGCAGCAGCGCGTTGTGCAGCACGTTCGACAGCGCTTCCTGCAGGCTGATCGCGTCGCCGTCGATCCACGCGAGCGGCGCGTCGCTCGCGAACGCGACGGCGACATCGCGCTCGCCCGCGAGCGGAATCGTGCGGCCCAGCACCTCTTTCGCGAGCGCGACGAGGTCGACCGGTTGCAACGGCACGGCCTCGGTGCGATGAATCACCATCGCATGATTGAGCAACTGCCCGGTGAGCCGGCCGACGTCCGAAGAGGTCGCGCGCAGTGCATCGAGCCGCGCCGCGTGACGCGCGGGATCGGATTCGCCGTCGAGCAGTTCGATCTGCGCGTCGAGCCGCGCGAGCGGCGTGCGCATCTGATGCGCGGCGTCGGCGATGAAGCGCTGCATCGCGTTGATCCGCTCGGCGAGGCGGCGCATCAGCCCGTTGATCGACCCGATGATCGCGTCGATTTCGCTCGGCGTGTCGACGGCCACCGGCCGCAGGTCGGCCGGGTCGCGCGCGGCGATGATCGTGCCGATCTGCGCGAGCGGGCGCAGGCCGCGCCGGATCGCGAGGCCGCTCGCGCCGATCGCGAGCACGCTCATCAGCAGGATCAGCGTCCATACCTTGATGCTCATGTCGTTCGTCAGCTGCTGGCGCGCATTGGTTGTCTGCGCAACGGTGACGAGCGCCCAGCCCGGCGTGCTTTCCTCGGGCATGTAGCGTGCGATGGTCGCGGTGCGGACCCGGTGCCCCTGGTAGATGGCATTCGCGAACGCGGGGCCCTGCTTCGCGGCGGCGAGCGTCGCGGGGCTCGCGAGATCGTTGTAGCCGGCCACGACGATGCCACGCGAATCGACGACCTTGTAGTAGACGAGGTCGTAGCGCGACAGCGTCGACAGCGCGGCCACCGGAGGATTCAGCGCGAGCACGCCGCCCTGCACGTAGAGGTTTTCCGCGACCTGGATCGATGCGCCCGCAAGCAACTGGTCGTAGGCGCGTTCGGCCGCAACACCTGCGTAGTAGCGCGCGATCGCCGCGAGCGCGAGTGCGCCGGTGGCGACGACGAGCGCGATGAAGAGCAGCGTGCGCCCGAACAGCGTCTTCGGGAACCAGTCAGTGCGCCGCAATCTGATACCCCATCCCGCGCGCGGTACGGATCTCGACCGAGCTGCCCTGCAGCTTCTTGCGCACGCGTGTCACGTATTGCTCGACCGCGTTCGTGGTCGGCTCGTTGCCGAAGCTGAACAGCTGGTTCAGCAGTTCGTCCTTCGAGAAGATCCGCTGCGGGCGGCTCGCGAGGATTTCGAGCAGCGCGAATTCCTGGCGCGACAGCGACAGCGGCTGGCCGTCGAGTTCCGCGAGGCGGCTGCTGCGGTCGATCACGAGGCCGCCGAGCGTCAGCACGTCGTTCGCGTGGCCGCTGTTGCGGCGCAGGAGCGCCTGCACGCGCGCATCGAGCTCGCGGTAGTCGAACGGCTTCACCAGGTAGTCGTCGGCACCGAGGCCGAGGCCGCTTACGCGGTCGTCGATCGCCGAGCGTGCGGTGACGAGCAGCACGGGTGTCGTGCTGCCCGATGCGCGCAGGTGGCGCAGCACCGTGAAGCCGTCCATGCCGGGCAGGTTCGCGTCGAGCACGACGAGGTCGAAGCGCTCGACGCGCAGCAGCCCGTGCGCGGTCGCGCCGTCGGTTTCGAGATCGACGGCATGGCCGAGCCGCGCCAGGCGGCTGCGGATCGCCGCGCCGATTTCGGCATCGTCCTCCACGACGAGAATGCGCATGGTGCCGTTTCGCAGGTGGGTGGGTTAGGGGTTTTCCCGAGGCCGGGATGTCAGCATTTTCTCAGACTCGCTCGATAACCTGTGTCGAGCCGGATGCAGCACGCAAGGACGGCATTATTACCAGAAATATTCAAGGAGACGGCAACATGCAGCATGTCACGTGCACGACGAACGCGCGGCATGGCGCGACGCGGGCCTTCGCGTGGCCGTTTGCCGCCCGTTGCATGGCGGTGCACGCATGACGATGTCGCCGCGCCGCCGCGCATTGATCGCCGCCGGCCTCGGCGTGCTCGCCGCGCCTGCGGTCGTGCGCGCGAAGCCGCGCACGGTGCGGATTTCCAAAGGCTATGGCGTGCTTTACCTGCCGCTGCTCGTGATGGAGAAGCAGCGGCTGTTCGAGCGGCACGCGGCGCGCCACGGCGTGCGCGACGTCACGGTCGACTGGGTGCTGCTCGACGGCGGCAATTCCGTCAACGACGCGATGATGGCCGGCACGCTCGACTTCGCGGGCGCCGGCGCGCCGGGGTTCATCGAGCTGTGGGCACGGGCGCGCGGCATTCCGAACGTCGAGGTGATCGGCATCAGCGGGCTGTCGACCACGTCGCTGTCGCTGAACGCGAACCGGCCGGGCCTCGTGTCGCTGCGCGACTTCACGCCAGCCGACCGGATCGCGGTGCCGGGCATCCGCACGTCGTTGTCGGCGGTCGTGCTGCAGATGGTCGCGAGCCGGCAGCTCGGCCCGAAGCATTTCGCGCAGCTCGATTCGATCACCGTGAACCTGCCGCATCCGCAGGCGATGCAGGCGCTGATCCGCCGCGAGAACGGCGTCACCGCGCACTTCACGTCGCCGCCGTTCTCGACGCTCGAGTTGCGGCAGCCGGGCATTCACCGCGTCGTGAATTCGGTCGAGGTGCTCGGCCCGATGACGCTCGATGTCGTGTTCGCACCGAAGCGGCTCGTCGATACGGAGCCGGCGCTGGCCATCGCGTTTCTCGGCGCGCTCGACGAAGCGAACCGCCTGATCGCGCAGGACCCGCGCGCGGCGGCCGCGCTCTATGCGGCGTCGTCGGGCGTCGGCGTGTCGCACGACGACGTGATGCGGATGCTCGCCGCGCCGGACACGCGCTTCTCGGTGCTGCCGAACCAGCTGATGGACTACGTCGAATTCCTGTACCTCGCCGGCACGATCAAGGCGAAGCCGCGGGCGTGGCACGAGATGTTCGCGCCGATGCTCGACGACTACCGGTCGGGTTGATGCCGCCGAGCCCTTTCATCGACATGCCCCGCGCCCGCGCGATTGTCGCGCGCAGCGCTGATTCAACCGCTATGCAACCGTTTCACGCAAGGAGCTTCAAGTGAACGCCACCGAAACCCTGGACCCCGCGTCCACCGAAGAGCAGCGCATCATGTCGAAGATGGCGCGGCGCCTGCTGCCCATCCTCGTCGTGATGTTCCTGATCGCGTTCATCGACCGGCAGAACGTCGGCTTCGCGAAGCTGCAGATGGTGCACAGCCTCGGCATGACGGAAGCCGCGTTCGGGCTCGCGTCGTCGCTGTTCTTCATCGGCTACCTGCTGTTCGAGGTGCCGAGCACGCTCGCGCTGCATCGCTACGGCGCGCGCGTGTGGCTCGCGCGGATCATGCTGACGTGGGGGCTCATCACCGTGCTGATGGGCTTCACGACGTCGATGCCCGCGTTCTGCGCGTTGCGCTTCGTGCTCGGCATCGCCGAGGCCGGTTTCTATCCGGGCGTGATCTACTACCTGACGCTGTGGTTCCCGCAGAGCTATCGCGCGAAGGTGCTCGGCATCTTCACGCTCGGCAGCGCGCTCGCGAACATGCTCGGCTCGCTGGTCGGCGGCGTGCTGCTGAGCCTGAACGGCGTGTGGGGGCTGGCGGGCTGGCAGTGGGTGTTCGTGGCGACGGGCATCCCGGCGGTGATCGTCGCGGTCGTCGTGTTCCGTGTGCTCCCCGCGTCGGTGCGCGATGCACGCTTCCTCGACGACCGCGAGAAGCAGATCGTCGAGGCCGCGCTCGAACGCGAGAAGCCCGCGCAGGCCGAGCACGGCCAGCCGTGGAAGGCGCTGCTCGATCCGCGCGTGATGCTGTTCGCGGCAACCTACATGCTGATGTCGACGTCGCTGTACGGCGTGACCTACTGGCTGCCGACGCTCGTGAAATCGTTCGGCGTGTCGAGCAGCATGAACGGCTTCCTGAGCATGCTGCCGTGGGCGCTCGCGGTGTTGCTGCTGCTGTGGCTGCCGGCGAAGCTGCGCCGCGCGAAGAGCATCCTGCGCACGATCGCGATCGTCGCGGTGCTCGGTGCGCTCGGTTTCCTGCTGAGCCTCGTGCTGCCGTCGACGCCGCTGCGCTTCATCGCGCTGGTGCTCGGCGGTGCATGCATCCCGCTGCTGTATCCGTGCTTCTGGTCGATGCCGCCGCGCTACTTCACCGGCGCGCGGGCGGCGGCGAGCGTCGCGGCGATCAACTCGATCGGCAACCTCGGCGGCTTCTTCAGCCAGAACCTGATGCCGTTTGCCGGCAAGGTAACGGGCACGGCGTTCGGCCCAATGATCGTGCCGATCGTGTGTCTCGCGCTGCTCGGGATCGGCGCGCTGGTCGCGTGGACGCGGTCGGAGCGGGGGATGGTGGCGGCGCGCGCGTGACGGCGCGCGGCGTTACCGCTTCATCACCTCGTTCCCGACGACCGTGAAGTTGGCTGTGGCGTGCGTGTTCGACAGCAGGTATTTGAGCGCGTGGATGTCGGGGGCGGTCGTCGTGAAGTCGTCGCCGTCGAAGATGAAGTTCCATGTGATGATGCCGCGGCTGGTGCCGGGATTGTCGACACGGATCTCCTTCAGCGACGCGAGCGGATACGCGCGCTCGTGCCAGTCGAACAGGTGTCGCACGTAGAGGTGGTCCGGTGTGACGATCTCGTAGCGCCGCAGGAAGGGCGTCGCGATGACGAGGAGCACCGTCGTGAAGATCAGCCACGAGCGGGCGCCGCGCCACAGGACGGCCCGCGCCGACGGGCGGCCGGGCACCATGACGCGGTAGCGTGCGTAGGTAGGCTGCAGGATGAGCGCCGTGCCGAACCACCACGCGATCGCGATGAACCCGAGCGGCATGTTCATGAACGGCACCGAAAACGCGCCGACGAAGCTCGTCGGAAAATCCAGGAACCGCGCGGTCGACACGAACCCGAGCCCGATGTAGCTGCCGGCCGGATGCGGGATGAATACGGTCGTCGTCAGGGCCTGCAGTGCGAGCAGGATGGGCCAGCACAGCAGCGATACGGCAAGCCAGCCGCCTGCGACCGCGCAGAAGATGAGTGCGTAGCTGCGGAGTGTTTTCATTGTGGCGAAGGGGGGGCGATCGGCTGGCGCATTGGCGCGCAAGGAACGCGGGATGGTGACGGCGAAGGATTGTAGCGCCATGCGGTTGCCGTCACCGGGCGTAGCGCGCAGGGATTGGCGGATGGGGCAGGGGCATTTCACAAGCTGACGGTCTGAACGGCTGACGCTTCACGATCCTGGCCGATCGTCATCAACGCGACGACGACTACCACTGACCGGTCAGCGGCGGGGCATCATTGCGGCACCCGCCTGCAGCATCGTCTTCGCCAGAATCTACCCGTGCGCCCCCCCAACCCCACCATGCGCGACCGTCACCTTCACGGGCGACAGCGGAATCTCCACCTCGACCGTCGTCCCTTCGCCGAGCGTCGTCGCGATCCGCAGCGTGCCGCCGACGAGATACGCGCGCTCGCGTAACCCGACCAGCCCGAACGATCCCGACTTGCGCGGCACGCCGGGATCGAATCCCGCGCCGTCGTCGCGAATCGTCAGTTCGATCGCATTGCTTGCATGCACGAGTTCGACGTTCGCATGCGACGCGGCCGCGTGCCGCGCGACATTCGCGAGCGCTTCCTGCGCGATGCGGAACACCGCCGTCGCGTAAGGCTCGTCGAGCTGCAGCTCGGGCGGCTCGACATGCAGCGTGCATTCGATGCCGTGCCGGTGCCGGAAATCCTCCACGAGCCACTGCATCGCCGCGGCGAAGCCGAGATCGTCGAGCATCAGCGGGCGCAGATCCGATGCGATGCGGCGCGTCGCGGCCACCGCGCCGCGCGCCAGTGAGTGCATCGCCGCGATCTTGCGCGCCAGCTGCGCATCGTCTTGCGGCACGCGGTCGATCAGCCATTCGAGATCGTTCTTCAGCGTCGCGAGCGTCTGCGCGAGTTCGTCGTGAAGCTCACGTGCGATGCGGCGCTGCTCGGCTTCGCGCGCGTTCGCGCTGATCGCGGCGATCTCGCGCAGCTCCTCGCGCGACGCCTGCAGCGCCCGCTCGGCACGCACGCGGTCCTCGACTTCGCGCCGCAGGTCGCGGTTCGACGCACTCAGTTGCGCGGTGCGCGCGGCGACGCGTTGTTCGAGCCGTTCGTTCGCGTCGTTGAGCTGCGCGCTCTTCTGCGCGACGAGCAGATGCTGGTAGCGCGCGCCGGCCAGCGCGCGCACCGTCTGAGCATGCAGCCGGCCGTTCTCGAACAGCATCGCGAACAGCACGACGCCGGACGCGACGAGGCCGTACGCGCGTCCCGCGTAGAAGCCGAGGTCGTAGCGCCCGTGATTCAGCATCGACGACAGCGCGATGTCGAACAGCCACGCGACGAGCACCGTCATCACCCACAGGTCGAGGACGGAATGGCGCCGCCGCCGCTGCCACATCAGCATCAGCGCGACCAGGTTCAGCCCCCAGACGATCGTGATCGCGTTCGTCATCGTCGTGGCCATCCGGTTGCCGTTCATGATGCGCGGCAGCAAGTCGTGGCCGGCGGTCGCGAGCAGCGCGAGCGCGACCGTCGCTCCGCTCGCGGCCGCGATGCACAGCCCGATGGGGATCGCCGCGCGGCGCTGCGGGGCCGGGATCGGGCCCAATGCACGCGACTTCGCGCGCAGCAGTGCATACGCGGCGACTGCCAGCGGAAAGCCGCCGTGCCAGAACAGGTACAGCCAGGCGGTGGTCTGGTCGCCGGCGCCGAGCAGGCCGGTCGGTGCGAACAGCCCGGGAAAGGTCAGCATGTGGGTGCCGGCCATGAAACCCGTGAACAGGTAGCCGCCCGCGAGCACGAGCAGCGGCTTCTCGCGCAGGATCGCGTACTGGCCGAGCAGCAGGCCGGCCGTCACCATGTCGTTGACGACGATCGCCGACTGGTACACGGGAATGAACGCCCAGCCCGGCGCAAGCGGCCTGCCCGCGAACGGCGCAAGCGCGGCGAAGATCACGGCGGAGATGAGCACGGTCGCGAGCGCGAGCCGCCGCTCGCGCCGGCCCGGCGGCAGCGACGACATGAACAGACGCGACGCGTCCGGGTCGTCGTCCGGGGGCGGAAAGCCGAAGGCGGCGGTCATGCGTCGCCGCCCGGGTCGAGTTCGTGGCGCACCGCGTAGCGGACCAGCGCGGCTTCGTGCGGCAGCGCCATCTTCTCGAGGATTCGCGTCTTGTAGGTGCTGACCGTCTTTGCGCTGAGCGCGAGTGCGGTCGCGATCTGCGTGACGGTCTGGCCCGCGACGATGCGGCGCATCACGTCAAGCTCGCGCGAGGACAGCCGTTCGTGCGGCAGCGTCGCGGCCGGTGTGTGCAGCGTGAGCGCGAGGCTCTCGGCCGCCGACGGGCTCACGTAGACGCCGCCCGCGGCCACCTTGCCGACCGCCTCGACGAGCTCGGCAGTCGCGCTGTCCTTCGTCAGGTAGCCGGTTGCGCCGGCCTTGAACGCCCGCGCCGCGTACTGCGCCTCCGCATGCATCGTCAGCACGAGCGTGCGCAGCGACGGCGCGTGGCGTTTCACCAGCCGGATCAGCTCGATGCCGGTCGGCGCGGGCATCGACAGGTCGAGCAGCAGCACGTCGGCGGCGCCGCGCTCGACCAGCGCAAGCGTGGCCGAGCCGTCGCTCGCCTCGCCGACGATTTCGAAACCGCCGGCCGTTTCCAGGATGTAACGCAGTCCGTCCCGCATGACTGCATGATCGTCAGCCAGAATTACCCTGATCATCTAGCGATCCTGTTCGGGATGACTCCGCGCACTGTTGTCCGGTGGTCGCCGCGGCCGTTCTTCTGATCAATATATTCCGCCGAATCCAAAAACGGTACACATCCGGGAAATTTTCGAGATATCCGATCGCGGAATGTGTACTGAAACGAAATAATTACTGGGAAAAGGGTTGCGGCGGAGCCGGCGAGAGTCAGGGTATTCCCTGATTATTATTGAGACGGTGAAGAGGCGGCGCGGCGCGTCGTGAGCCGCCCCGCGAACCGTCGCGATTCGGGACTAAACTGGTGCCCGATGCCACTGCAACCCCCCGAGGAGCCCCGTAATGATCGATCTTGCCGATATCCTGCCGTCCGCGCTGCCCGCCGCCGTCGCATGGGCCGAAGCCGAGGCGGCGCGCGGGATCGCGCAGGGTGCGCCGCTGACGCCTGCGCAGACCGACGACGCGCGCACGGTGGGCGTCGTGCAGCCGGAGCGGATCCGCGTGGTGACCGTCGACCGCATGCCATTCCCCGAGGTGCCGTCGCTCGCCGCGATCGCTCGCGACTCGGGGCTCCTGGCGCCCGGGACGATCGGGCTCACGCTCGGCCATGCGGTGTATGTGCTGCGCGGGCAGGACACGCGCCGCCTGCTGACCCACGAATTCCGCCACGTGCATCAGTACGAGGCCGCCGGCTCGATCGGTGCGTTTCTCGCGCGCTATCTGCAGGAGATCGCGACGGTCGGCTACCACGACGCGCCGCTCGAGGCCGACGCGCGGCAGCACGAGTTCGATTGATCCGTCACGCCGGCGCGACCGCGCGCACCGCCCGATGAACATTCCCCATGCCATCACCGGCCCGGTGTTCGCACACCGGGTCGCTCTGCCGAGGCGCGTGCGATGAGCGACACGATCCACGCATGGATCGGCACGATCGGCGCACATCCGCTGCTCGTGCTCGCGATCGTGTTCATGGCGGCCTGCGCCGAGGCGATCGCGCTGATCGGCACGGTCGTGCCGGCCGGCGCCGTGATGTTCGCGGCCGGTGCGCTGATCGGCGCGGGCGCGCTCGACGCCTGGACGACCATCGGTGTCGCGGCGGTCGGGGCCGTGATCGGCGACGGGATCAGCTATGAACTCGGGCGGCACTATCGCGGCATGATCCGCAACGCATGGGCGCGCTTCGGCTATGCGGCCGCCTTCGCGCGCGGCGAGGAGTTCGTGCTGCGCCATGGCATGAAGAGCATCGTGCTCGCGCGTTTTCTTGCGCCGGTGCGCGCGGTCGTGCCGGTCGTGGTCGGCTGCGCGACGCTGCCGCGCCGGTCGTTCTATCCGGTCAACGTCGTCTCGGCGCTCATCTGGGCGCCCGTGCACGTCGCGCCGGGCATCCTGTTCGGGGCGTCGGCCGCGCTGGCCGCGGCGATCAGCGTGCGGGTCGCCGTGATCCTGCTGGTCGTCGCGGCGCTGGTCGCACTCGTGTGGATCGGCGTGCGGGTCGCATTGCGGCGCGGCTGGCCGCTGCTGCGCCGTGCGCTCGTCGACGGCGTGCACGCATGCGCGCACCGCTGGCCGCGTTTCGGCGCGCGGCTGCACGACGCGATCGCTTACGTGCGCGGCCTGCCGGGTGCGGTGCCGGTGCTCGCGCTGTTGTTCATCGGCTGCGTGTGGCTGTTCGCGGGGATCGTGCAGGATGTCGTCGCGAACGATCCGCTGATGCACGTGGACATCGCGCTGTACGCGTTCCTGCAGCAACTGCGCACGCCACCGGTGGACGCGACGATGCGCGCGCTTGCCGTGCTGCACGGGCACGATACGGGGCTGATCGTCGCGGCGGCGTTTCTCGTCTGGCTGATGATCCACCGTTGCTGGCTGACGGCCGCGTGGTGGCTCGTGACGGTCGGCGTCGCCGTCGTGCTCGTGCCGGTGTTCGGCGCGGGCATACCCGGCGCGACGCCCGCGAGCCTGCCGCCCGGCGCGTTGCACGTGCCGCTGCCCGATGCTGAAGCCGCGTTCGCGATTCTCGCGAGCAGCGGCCTCGGCTGGGTGCTCGCGCAAGACCGGCCCGCGCGGTGGCAAATCCCGGTCGTGACGGCGGTGGTGCTGTGGATCGTGCTCGGCGGCTTCGCGCGGCTGTATGTGGGCGACACGTGGCTGTCGGGCCTGCTGGGCGGCTGGAGTCTCGGGCTCGCCTGGTTCGCGCTGCTGGCCGGCGCCTATGCGTACTGGCGCGTGCGCGAGCACGTGCAGCCGAGGGGCGCGCTCGTTGCGGTGACGGTGGTGCTCGCGACGGCCGGCGTATGGACGGTTCCCGCGCAATGGCAGCTCGACCGCGCGGCGCGCCCGCATGTCGGCGACGTGGTCGCGATGACCGTCGACCAGTGGCTGCGCGGCGGGTGGCAGCGCGTGCCGGTGCGGCGCACCGAGATCGGCGGCGACCGCGAGGAATATCTGCCGCTGCAATGGAGCGCGACGTCGGACACGCTCGACCGGCATCTCGCGCAGGCGGGCTGGCAGCGCGCGGCGCCGTGGTCGCCGGCCACCGCGCTGCGCTGGCTGCTGCCGCAGGCGCCGGCCGATGCGCTGCCGGTGCTGCCGCGCTACACGCACGGCGAAAGCACGCGCCGCGTGTTCGTGCGCGTCGATCCGGGGCAGCCGGAAAGCCGCCTCGTGCTGCGGCTGTGGCGCTATCCGTATGTGTTGCAGGACGCGCTCGGCATGCGGCCGCTGTGGTACGGCGCACTGTATCGCGAGACGCTGCACCGGCCGGCACGGCTGATGACGATCGTGCGCACGACGACGATCGACGATGCGGCGACGATTGCGAAGGCGCTGTCGGTCGAGCCGGCGATCGAGCATCCGCCGGCGGGGATGACGAACGCGCCGGCGGAGACGCTGCTGGTATGGATGGTTCGGCCGTGAGCGGGTGGTGTGCCGCTTACGCGTGCGCCGGCTGCGCAGGGACGACGGACAGGCGCAGGCCGACGGTCTTGAGCACTGCGAGCAGGGTTTTCAGTGTCGGGTTGCCATTTGGCGAGAGCGTGCGATACAGCGATTCGCGGCTGATGCCGGCTTCGGCCGCGACGGCGCCGAGGCCGCCGTACGCTTCCGCGACCGTACGCAGCGCGAGCAGGCCGGCCGCGCGGTTGTCGGGATCGTCGAGCGACTCCATCGCGACGCGCAGATAGGCCACCGCGAGTTCGCGGTCGGCGCCGAGTTCGGCGACTTCCGCGTCGTGGTGCGATACCGCACCTTTGAGCTTGGTCATGTTTGCCTCCGTTTCCAGTTCGACCAGTGTTCCTTTGCGCGCCTGATGTCGTCGGGTTGACTGCTTTTGTCGCCACCTGAAAGCAACAGCACCAGTGCACCGCCGTACCGCCCGAAATACACGCGATAGCCGGCGCCGACGTGGACGCGCAGTTCGATCACGCCTTCGCCGACGGGCTCGCAATCGCCGAAGTTGCCTGTCTGCACGCGGCGCAGGCGTTCGCGAATCCGTGCCTGCGCAAGCTTGTCGCGCACGGCGTTCAACCATTCGGTGAAGGGCTCGCGACCATCGTCGCGCTGATAGCGAAGAAGTTCGAACTTGGCGAGCATTGTAACTTATAAGCTACAAAAAGGAAGAGGGGTAAATGGCGTGGTCGTGCGAGCTGCCGGGTGGTGCGCGCGGGGGCGTGCGCGCATTGCCGAGTCGGGGCAACACACGACACCGCATGCGCGTTGCTGCGCACACGGTGCCTTCGAAGTGCGGGATGTCAGGCCGCGAAGCCGGCTTCCCGGACGAAGATCATTCTTTCATCCGGTGCGCAGGGTGACGATTCGGCCGGATGGCCAAAGTCAATGGCCCGGTGCCGGGCACGCGCGGTGGCGGGGGTGTATGGGGGGAACAACGTGAACAGCAAACCTGTCGGTGCCGGCGCGTCGCGCCAGGCGAGCCGACAGGCCTCTGACATTACTGCTTCGCCGGCGCGGCCGTCGCGATCTTGTCGAGCGCCGCCGGGATGTACGTGTCGAGCTGCGCAGTGACCGATTCGTAGAAATCGATCGGCTTGCCCCACGCGTCGGGTACGTCGACGTGCTTTCCGGACGCGTACTCGGCCAGCGTGAACACCTTGCCGGCGGCCGACGGATAGAGCGCGAGCACCTTCTCCTTATGTTTGTCGGTCATCGTCAGGATCACATCGGAATGCTTGATGTCGTTGGCGTTCAACTGCACCGAACGATGCGCGGACGTGTCGATGCCACGGCGCTTCATCAGGATGACGCCGTTTTCTTCGGGCTTTTCGTCATACGGATCTTCGTCGACCGCACGTGAGATCACCGCGATGTGCGCGTGGCGCTGCGCGATCAACTGGCCGGCGATCGCTTCGGCCATCACGCTGCGCCCGGTGTTGCCGGTGTCGACGAACGCCACCTTCTTCGGCTCGTCGGCGAACGCCGACGTCGCGCACTGGATGCCGACGCAACAGAGCAGTGCCAGCGTGTTGAGGGTGTGCCTTCTTTTCATGATGTCTCCTCGAGGGGGAAACCCCGGCGGCGCGCCAGGGCTTGCCGGAGATCATGACGGCCGTATGCGACGGAAAAAAATAAACGGCCGGTTTTTGCAAGACGGTGTCGCTTCGCGGCAAGCGGGCCGGGTGACGGCGCGTGCACCGTGCGCCCGATCGGGGAAGCCGCGAACCACGGCCCCGATCGCGGCGCGTGACTGTTTCATCGTCACGTCGTCGCCGCCACCCGTTCCGCCGCAAACCCCGCCAGCGTCCGCAACGCATCCCGTGCCGACCGCAGGTAAAACGCCTGCAGATGAAACACATGCCAGCGCGCCGCATGAACCTCCAGCCGGCACGGCACGCCACAGGCCTGCGCATGACGCGCCAGCCGCTGCGCATCCGACAGCAGCACCTCCTGGTCGCCGGCCTGGACGAGCATCGGCGGCAGGCCGCGCAGGTCGGTGTCGAGCGGGCCGTGGGCCGCAGCCGAACCGGCGCCGTGATACCAGCGCAGCCCCTGTTCGAGCCAGCCGCGACGGATCATCGGATCGTCATGGCGGCGCGAAGCCAGCGACTCGCCGCCGAGCGCGGGATCGGTCACGGGCGAGATCAGCAGCAGCGCGGCGGCGGCCGGCTCGCCGCGCTCGCGCAGCGCGATGGCCAGTGCCAGCGCCAGCGCACCGCCGGCCGAATCGCCGGCGATCACGATCCGGTGCGGCGCATGGCCCTGCGCGCGCATCGCGTCGTAGACGGCCAGCGCATCGTCGAGCGCGGCCGGGCTCGGATGCTCGGGGGCCAGCCGGTAGTCGGGCACCCACACCGGCAGGCCCGCATCATTCGCGAGCCGCGTCGTCACGCCGCGATGCGTATGCGGGCCGCCGAGACAGAATGCCCCGCCGTGCAGATAGAGGATCGCGCCGCCCGCGTCGCCGCGTTTCGGCGCCACGACTTCGACCGGCACGCGCTGCGCGGACGTGCGGTAGCGCAGCGTGCCGCCCGTGCCCGGCATCAGCGGCGACAGCAGCGCGACGACGCGGCGTTGCATGCGCGCGCCGAACGGCGGCCCGATCAGCGGCCGGAAGGCCAGCCGCAGGAAGCCGCGCAGCGATGCGGCGGTCAGTGCCTCCAGCCGGCCGGCGGGCGGCGCGATCATCACGTCGCGCGCCGGTGCGACCGACTCGGGCAACGGATGCGTGAAGCGGTAAGCGGACATTCCGGTGAAGCGCGTGATCCACCGGTAGGTCAGCGTGAAGCCCGGCCAGTTCGTGCTGTTGTGTCCCGACGCGTCGACGTACCAGCTCTTGCAGTTGCTCCACACCGATCCTTCGAGTCGCTGCTGCACATGGACGTTGAAGCGCCGGTAGCGGCGCGCGTCGACGTCGATCTCGCGCGCGCCGTCGCGACGCATCGTGCGCAGGCAGCGCATCACGTGCGCGATCTGGCTTTCGAGCATGTAGACGATCGAGTTGTGGCCGAGGTTGGTGTTCGGGCCGTACAGCATGAAGAAGTTCGGAAAACCGGGCACGGTGAGCCCGAGATACGCCTGCGCGCCGCGCCGCCATGCGTCGTTCAGGTCGACCCCATCGCGGCCCGTGATGCGCATCGGCGACAGGAACTCGGTCGCCGCGAACCCCGTGCCGTACACGATCGCGTCGACCGGATGCTGCACGCCGTCGACGGTCTCGATGCCGTCCTCCGTCACGCGCCGGATCCGCTGCGTGACGAGCTCGACGTTGTCGCGGCTCATCGCGGCAAGGTAGTCGCTCGACAGCAGGATGCGCTTGCAGCCGATCGGGTAGTCGGGCGTGAGTTGCGCGCGCAACGCCGGGTCCGGCACATCGCGTGCAAGCAGTGTGTGGAACGGCCGGCCGACCGCGACCTTCATCAGCTTGTGCAGACGCGTGAACGCGATCGCGCGCGATTCGTAGCGCAGGTAGATCGATGCGCGATGCAGTTTCATCGCCCACGGCAGCCGGCGGAACAGCGCCTTCTCCCACGGGCGGTACGCGCGGTCGGGGCGCGGCATCACATAGGCCGGCGAACGCTGGAATACGACCAGCTGCTTCACGTCGCCCGCGATCGCCGGGACGAACTGGATCGCCGACGCGCCGGTGCCCACGACCGCCACGCGCTTGGCCGTAAGCGAATAGTCGTGATCCCAGTGCGCGGAGTGGAATGCGCGGCCGCGAAACGTGTCGATGCCGGGCAAGTCGGGCATCGCGGGGCGGCTCAACTGCCCGGTGCCGCTGATGAGCACGGCGGCGCTGAGCGTCGTGCCGTCGGCGAGCGTGACGCGCCACAGCGCGGCGGTTTCGTCGTAGCGTGCGTGCGCGACTTCGGCGCCGAAGCGCAGGTAGCGTGCGAGGCCGTACTTGCGCGCGCAATGCTGCAGGTACGCATGGATTTCGGGCTGCGGCGCGAACACGCGCGACCACGCCGGATTGGGCTCGAACGAGAACGAGTACAGGTGCGAGGGCACGTCGCAGGCGGCGCCCGGGTAGCGGTTGTCGCGCCACACGCCGCCGACGTCGTGCGAACGCTCGACGATCGTGAAATCGTGGATGCCGGCACGTTGCAGCGCGATCGCCATGCCGATGCCGGCGAAGCCGGCGCCGATGATGATCGCCGCAAGCGGTGCGGCGGATTCGGCGGCGCGAGAGGTATCAGGCGACAACATGGCGGGTTTCCTCGGGCTGGATGGCATCGTGCGCGGCGCACGATGCGGGAACGATGTCACGATCCGTCGCTGTCCTGACGGTTTCGCCTTTCGGTTGTGCGGTCGTGCGGCACACGCCCCGGATCAGGTCGACAGCCTTCTCGGCGATCATGATCGTCGGTGCGTTGGTGTTACCGCCGATGAGTGTCGGCATCACCGACGCATCGACGATGCGCAGCCCCTGCAGGCCGCGCACGCGCAGTTGCGGATCGACGACGGCGAGCGCGTCGTGCCCCATCCGGCATGTGCCGACCGGGTGATACACGGTGTCGGTGCGCCGCCGCAGCACGTCGCGGATTTCATCGTCGGTGTTGACGTTCGCGGTGAACAGGTCACGCGTGGTCCAGCCGGCGAGTGCCGGCGCTTCCATCAGCCGTCGTGTGAGGCGGAAGCCCGCGACCATGTCGTCGAGGTCGTGCGGGTCGTCGAAGAACGCGGGATCGATGCGCGGCGCCGCGAGCGGATCGGCGCTGTTCAGCGTGACCGAGCCGCGGCTGCGCGGCCGCAGCAGGCACACGTGGCACGACAGCCCGTGGCCGGCGTGCAGCTTGCGCGCATGATCGTCGACGAGCGCGACGACGAAGTGCAGCTGGATGTCCGGCGCATCGAGCCCGGCGCGCGTCTTCAGGAAGCCGCCGCCTTCCGCGAAATTCGACGTCAGCATGCCGCGTCGTTCACGGCGAAAACGCGCCAGCTCGCGCAGCATGCGCAGGCCGCCGCCCGCGGACACGCCCATCGTGTCGACGCTGCGCGTGCGGTAGCCGAAGATGAAATCCGGATGATCCTGCAGGTTGCGGCCGACGCCGGGCAGGTCGGCGTGCACGGCGATGCCCTGTTGCTGAAGTTCGCGGCCCGGGCCGACGCCCGACAGCATCAGCAACTGCGGTGTTTGCAGCGCACCGGCCGCGAGCACGACTTCACGCCGCGCGCGCAGCGTGCGGACCTCGCCACGCTGCCGCACCTCGACACCGATCGCGCGCGTGCCGTCGAACAGGATGCGCAGTACCTGCGCATGCGTCTCGACCGTCAGGTTGTCGCGGCGGCCGACGTGCGGCAGCAGGTACGCGCGCGCCGCGCTCCACCGTTCGCCGTGCTTCTGCGTGACCTGGTAGATGCCGATGCCTTCCTGCTGCGCGCCGTTGAAATCGTCGGTGAGCGGCAGGCCGGCCTGCCGCGCGGCTTCCAGGTAGCGCGCATGGAACGGGTTGCCGGTGCGCAGGTCGCTCACCCACAGCGGGCCGTCGCGGCCGTGCCACGCATCGTCGAAGCGCTCGTTGTGCTCGCTCAGGCGGAAGTACGGCAGCACGTCGTCGTAGCTCCAGCCTTCGTTGCCGAGCGCAGCCCAGCCGTCGTAGTCGACGCGATGGCCGCGGATATAGACCATCGCGTTGATGGCCGACGACCCGCCCAGCACCTTGCCGCGCGGCTGGTAGCCGATGCGCCCGCCGAGACCCGGCTGCGGCACCGTGTCGAAGGCCCAGTTGTTGATGCGGGTCGGCATCATCGCGACCGCGCCGGTCGGCACGTTGACGAGCGTGCCGTCGCCGCGGCCGCCGGCCTCGAGCACGCAGACGGTCACGGCCGGGTCCTCGGTCAGCCGCCCGGCGACGACGCTGCCGCCCGAACCGCCGCCAACGACGATGTAGTCGAAAGTCTTGCTCATGGATTCGTCCTCTGAGGGTCGATGGATCAAGCGGGGCGCGGCAGCGTGCCCGGGCGGCCGGTGTGCGGCAGGCGGGGCGCGAGCGGTGGGGCGGGGGCGCGGGCGAACGCGACGAAAGCGTCGCGCCGGCATGCGAAGCGGGCTGCGGGATCGGTCGGGCGACTCGGTCGCATGGTGTCTCCTCCGGAGGGCGATGGCGTCGTTCGGATGACGACTGGATGACGCCGATGGTGCTGGCCGCATGGGAAAACACCAATGCTGCTTCGGGACAATTGTTTTAGTATTTGGGCCAAATCGGCGCTTCGAGGGTTTCTCCGCATGAGCTTCTGGGATTTCACCCGGAGTCCGGCCAGCGCCCGGCTGCTGGTCGATTTCGGCGACGAACGCGGCGTGCCGCACGCGACGCTGCTGGCCGGCACGGGCCTCGCGGACGCGCAGCTCGACGATCCGAAGGTCGAGGTGACGGCCGCGCAGGAACTGCGGCTGACCGGCAACCTGCTGCGCGCGCTCGGGCGTGCGCCGGGCCTCGGGTTCGAGGTCGGCCAGCGCTATCACTTCTCCGCGTACGGGGTGTGGGGCTACGGGCTGATCGCCAGCGCGACCGCACGCGACGCGCTCGCGCTGGCGCTGCGCTTCCTGCCGCTCACCTATGCGTTCACGGTGATCACGTACCGCGAGGAAGGCGGCACGTGCATGCTCAATTTCGGCGCGCCGGAACTCGATGGTACGGTGAGCCGGTTTCTCGTCGAGCGCGACATGACGGCCGCGGCCGTGCTGCTGCAGGAAATCGGCGACGACACATTCGCGTTGTCGCGCTTCTCGGTGCAGGCGGCGCGCACGCCGACCATGCCGGTGCCGCGCATCGCCGGCGTCGAGCCTGCCTTCTCGGCGCGCGCGAACAGCCTCGCATTCGACCGCGTGTTTCTCGACCGGCTGCTGCCGCATGCGAATCCGCTGACGGTGTCGATGTGCGAGCAGATGTGCGGCCAGCTGCTCGAAGCGCGGCGCGCGCGCGTGGGCACGTCGGAGATGGTGCGTCAGTACCTGAGCGCGACGCCCGGCCACGCGCCGTTCTCGCTCGAGGACATGGCGCGGCTGATGAACACGAGCCCGCGCACGCTCAAGCGCCGGTTGCAGGAGGAGGGCACGACGTTCCGGGCGCTGCTCGCGCAGGCGCGCGGCGCGATGGCCGAGACGCTGCTCGGCGACGCGCGCCTGTCGCTCGCGGAAGTCGCGGAGCGGCTCGGCTTCAGCGACCTGTCGAGCTTCTCGCAGGCGTTCAAGCGCTGGTACGGCGTGCCGCCGGGCGCGTATCGCAGCGCGGCGCAACGGGACGGCGGCCGTTCCTGAATCACGGTACGATCGCTGGCATTCCTGCCGACATTCCCATCACGAGAGCCTCCGCATGATCACGATTCGCCCGATGACCGACGACGATTTCCCGCGCTTCTGGCCGACTTACCGCGCCATCGTCGCCGCTCAGGAAACCTATGCATTCGATGCGGCGCCGACACAGGAAGCGGCGCGCGCACTGTGGCTCGATGCGCCGCTGTGCACGTGGATCGCCGAAGAAGACGGCGTGGTCCTGGGCTCGTACTACCTGAAGGCGAACGCGGGCGGCCCCGGCAATCACGTGAGCAACTGCGGTTACATGGTGAGCGAGGCCGCGCGCGGCCGCGGCGTCGCGCGCTTGATGTGCGAGCACTCGCAGCAGGTCGCGCGCGAGCGCGGTTTCCTCGCGATGCAGTTCAACTCGGTGGTGTCGACGAACGAGGTGGCGGTCGCGCTGTGGCAGAAGCTCGGGTTTGAAATCGTCGGCCGCTTGCCGCGTGCGTATCGTCATGCACGGCTCGGCTTCGTCGACAGCCTCGTGATGTACAAGTGGCTCGGCGACACGGCGGCCGCCGAAGCCTGAGCACGCGGCCGCTTCGTCAGACGGCGAACGCGCCGTCGAACACGATCCGGTCGTCGAGCGCGAGCGTGCCGCGCGCGAAGATCAGGTCGAGGTGGTGGCTCCCGTTTTCGCCGCCGCCGAGCCCGAGGTGCAGGCCCGGATGGCGTTCCTCGAACCCCGCGTTGCGGCCGTACAGCCCGCGAATCCCGAGGTTCGTGCCGATGCCGAATTCCTCGATCCGCCGGTGATTCGGATGTCGGTCGAGATAGGCGGCGAAATCGCGGCGGAAGCCATCGTTGTCCGTGTCGAACCCGACGATCATGCTGTTCTCGACCTGCAGCGTGGCGAGCTGCTCGGCCACCTTGTACTTGATCGCGAACGGCACGGTGCCGAGAAACGTGCCGCTGAAGACGACCGAGCCGTTGAGATCGGTGACGTGCGTCGCGATTTCGCCGGGCACGACGTCGAGGTTGCCCATTCCGTCCACGCTCGTCCATTTCTGGTCCGGCGCGAGCGAGCCCGTCAGCGTGTTGCCGGCTTCATCGATGAAGCGGATCTGCGATGCGCGCGCGGCCGCGGCGATCAGCCGCCCGTTGCGCGCCGCGATGTCGTCGAGCGATTCGGCGAATGCCTCGTCGAGATGCGGGCCGTAATCCTTGAACAGGACCGACTTGCTCCAGTGCTCGACGATCGCGGGACGGATCGCGGCGAGGAACGGCGGCCCGCTCGGCGACGGCGTCGGCAGGCACGACGAGTCGTACAGCAGCACGAACAGATCGGCACGATCGAGCGCGGCGGCGATATCGGCGGGCGGGGTGCTTTCGAGGCAGAGTGTGGTCGCGTCGAGCGAATCGGGCAGGGCGGAAAACGCGCGCAACGCGATGTCGCGGTTGCGGGTGTCATGGCCGACCAGCAGATTTCCCGACTCGCCGCGCGCCAGCTTGTCGCGCAGCGCGGGGTGGAAGCCCAGTGCGCGGTGCAGGTTCAGCATGCGTGTCTCCGGAAGCGGCGGAAGGGCCGAGGCCCTTCCGCGAGAACGGGTGGCCCGCTCAGACCGGCCAGAGCGCGGTGCCGAACGGCACCACGGCGTCCTCGACCATCATGTCGACGGCCTCGGGGTGCGTGTCTTCCTGCATCCAGTCAAGCAATTCGATCTGCTGGGTGTCCTGCATGTCAATTCTCCTGTGGTGAACATGAGTGATTCAACATGAAAGCGCGGCTAAAAAGTTGCCACTCCTCATCACGTATTTCGTGAATGCGCGACGAGTGGCGTTGATATTAGTCTGAGGAATTTACGAATGCAATGCGTTGCAAGGTTTTTAGCCGAGACGTGCTAAACACGGGGAATTTGCGGGTCGCGTGCGCTAAAACACCGATAAAGCGAATGACGGATTCGACGTCATTTTTTTCAATGACCGGAATCTCATGCGTTGCATTGCATTCGGCGATTTTTCATCAGGAATTCAATCGCCGCGACCGGTGGTGTTGGCGGTGACCTTGCATGCGCGCGAACGCGTCGCCGGTGATCGACGGCGCGTCAGCGGCCCGATGCCCGTGTCAACCGAGCAGCGCCTTGCCGAGCGGTTTGGCCGGCTCGGACCGCAGCACCAGCGACGTCGTGACCGCGCCGAAGCGGGCAATCGCATCGATGATGGTTTCCAGTTGTCCCGGTGTCGGCACCAGGACTTTCAGCAGGAAGCAATCCTCGCCGGTCATCCGGTGGACCTCGATGACGTGTGGCATCTCGGCGAACGCGCGCAGCGCGGGCTTGATGTGTTCGTGCGTCGTCTTCAGCCGGATGATGGCCATCATCCCCAACCCCAGCGCGGCCGGGTCGATCCGTGCGCCGTAGCCCGCGATGATGCCGCGTTCTTCCAGCCGCTTGACGCGCTCCGAAGTGGCCGGCTGCGACAGGCCGATGCGGCGGCCCACTTCGGACAGCGGCATCCGCGCATTTTCCTGAAGCGCCTCGAGGATCGACAGATCCAGGCGATCGAGCTCTCCGTTCGACATGTCCGCTTTCCCGCTCCGTTAATTCATCGGCATATTGTCTCAATATCCGATGACTTGCCATTCCCGGCCGGTTTCCGGCAGGCCAGACTGCGAGCTCGCTCATTCATGGAGACGGAGATGGACCAGACGATCGTGATCGTGCCGGGGATCGGCAACTCGGGACCGGATCATTGGCAGAGCCACTGGGAGGCCGCGCTTCCAGGCGCCGTGCGCATGGCGCCTGCGTCGTGGGATGCGCCCGACCTGCGCGACTGGATGGCGGCGCTCGATGAAACCGTTGCGCAAGCCGCGACGCCGCCGGTGGTGATCTGTCATTCGCTGGGTTGCCTGTTGTTCGCGCACTGGCGGGCGGCGTCGACGCGCGTCGTGCGCGCTGCGTGGCTCGTTGCGGTGCCCGATCCGGGCTGCCCGCGCTTTCCGGCTGCGGCCAGTGCGTTCGCGCATGTGCCGCAGGGTGATTTCGGCGGCTTGCCGGTGCTGGCGATCGCCAGTTCGGATGATGGGTACGACCCGGCCGGGCGCGGCATTGCATGGGCAAGCGAGCGGGGCGCGACGCCGTTGCTGCTCGGCCCGCGCGGCCATCTGAATACGGAAGCGGGATTGGCGGAATGGCCCGAGGGACGCGCTTTGTTCACCGCCTTCATCGCGGGATTGCGGGGGTAGCGCGGGCAAGCGGCCGACGTGCGCCCGCGATGGCTTGCGGCGCGCGATGCATCGACGATCCGGCTGCCGCGGCCGGGTTCCTGCCGCCAACGCATGCCGGCCCGCGACGGCTCAAGTATGATCGTCGACAGAATCGGAAGCCTCGACAGTCGGGATTGGCGCGTGCGGAACACCGGTTCCGCCGTCACGACTTGCCGCGGCTTCGAACGACCAAGGAGACACGCGATGCGCGCAGCGCCGCAACCGGAGCAGGCCGGCCCGTCGCGGCCGGACACCGGCGCGACCGGCACCTTCCCGGAACGTGACCCCCATCGCATCGCCGCGTGGCGGCTCGCGATCTGCCTGTCGCTTGGCAGCGCGATCGCGCTCGGCCTCGCGCGCTTTTCGTATGCGCTGCTGCTGCCGCCGATGAAGGCCGATCTCGGCTGGACGTTCGCGCAGGCCGGCGCGCTGAACACGGCGAACGCGGCCGGCTACCTGGTCGGTGCGCTCGCGTTTCCGTGGCTGTCGCGGCGCTGGCGAGCAGGCTCGCTGCTGGCGGTCGGATGCGTGCTGACCGCGTTGCTGATGGCCGCGTGCGGGCTCACGTCCGGCATGCATGCGCTGCTGGTGCAGCGGCTCGCGACCGGTGTCGGCAGCGCGCTGACCTTCATCAGCGGCGGCGTGCTGGCCGCGCGGCTCGCATCGGCGTCGCCGCGCGATGCGGGCTTGCTGCTCGGGCTCTACTACGGCGGCACGGGATGGGGCATCGTCGCATCGTCATTGCTCGTGCCGGCGACGCTCTCTCACGGCGACCATGGCTGGCAGCCCGCATGGTTCGCGCTCGCGTTCGCGTGCGTGCTGTTCTCGGCGGTGGCCGTGTCAGCCGCGCGCCGCATCGAGCGCGTGCATGCGGCACCGACTGCGCCGCGCGGCGATGCGACGGCGGCCGCGACCGCGAGCCCCGCGCGCTTCGCACTTGCGCTGGCCGGCTACGGCCTGTTCGGCGTCGGCTATATCGGCTACATGACCTTCATCGTCGCGCTGCTGCGCGGCGCGGGGATGAGCGGCACGGTGGTTGCCGCGTTCTACGTGATGCTCGGCGTCGCGACCATCGTGTCGGCGCGGCTCTGGTCGGGGCTGCTCGACCGGATGCGCGGCGGCCAGGCGCTCGCCGTGCTCAACGCGCTGCTCGGCATCGCGACGCTAATGCCGGCGATGTTCGTGCATCCGGTGGCCGCGTTCGCGTCGGGCGTGCTGTTCGGCGCGACGTTCCTGTCGGCCGTCGCATCGACGACGGCGTTCGTGCGCCACAACCTGCCGCCGGACGGCTGGGCGAAGGGGATCAGCGCGTTCACGACGGTCTTTGCGTTCGGGCAGATCGCCGGTCCGGTCGCGATCGGCTGGGTGTCGGACAGCGCGGGGCTCGCGCGCGGGCTCGTGTATTCGGCGCTGACGCTGTTCGCGGGCGCCGCGCTCGCGGCCGGGCAGCGTGCGTTGCGAGCCGCCGCGTAGTCACGCGCTAAACGCGCCGTTCACCGCACGCACGCCGTGCGCGACACGCGATGAAACGCACGGCTGAAGTAGATCAGGCTGTCGCCGTCGTCGCGCACGCGGATCGACGTCGCCTCGATGAACATCACTGAATGCGAGCCGACTTCCTTCATGTCGGCGATCGTGCCCTGCAGGCTCGCGAGCGCGTCGCGCAGCACGGGCACGTCCTGTTCACCGCGATCCCACACGGGCAGGTCGAAGCGCCGCGCCATCGGCAGGTCGGTGAGCCCCGCGAAATGCCGTGCGAGTTGCTCGTGTTCGGCCGGCAGCACGTTGATGCAGACGTGGCGGTTGCGTTCGAACGTCGTGCGCATCGCGCTCGACCGGTTGAGGCACACGAGCAGCGTCGGCGGCGTATCGGTGACGGAGCACACGGCGCTCGCGGTGATGCCGCAGCGGCCGTGCGGCCCGGCGGTGGTGATCACGTTGACGGCCGCGCCGAGGTGGGCCATCGCTTGCCGGAAGGCCTTCTGCGCGTCGCTCGGCTCGACGCGTGCCGGTCGCGGGATATCGGTCGTGGAAGACATGGGCGCTCCTGGTTGGACGAAAGCGGCGATCGCGTGGCACTGCCGGTGCAGCGCCGCGTCGCCGACAATGACCCAAGCGTACGACGCGAAAATGCCGGCGACCATTCGCACGATTGACGATGGAGATGGCGTTCTCGCCAACACGTCTAAAGGTTCTACCTAGATGCGTGGCGCATCGCGCGAAAAAAATCGGGATTGCACGTTCATGCGGCACGTGAAGGGGTTTTCAGCGGGTTTTCGGCTCGTTATGATGTGCCGCACACCCCCAGCGAACGACGCGCGCGACGCGCCGGCACCCGGCCCCGTATGCGGCGCGTGCGATACCGATACCGATATTCAGTGAGACACCCGCGATGACGTCACCCGCACCGATCGTATACATCGTCGACGACGACAACGGCATGCGGACGTCGCTCGCGTGGCTGCTCGAATCGGTCGGCATCGCGTCCGAAGGATTCGCGAACGCCACCGATTTTCTCGCGCGCTTCGACGTGAACCTGCCCGCGTGCCTGGTGCTCGACGTGCGGATGCCGGAGAAGAGCGGCTTCGACGTGCAGGCGGAACTGAACGCGCGCGGCGCGACGCTGCCGGTGATCTTCGTCAGCGGGCACGGCGATATCCCGATGTCCGTGCGCGCGCTGCAGAACGGCGCGATCGATTTCGTCGAGAAGCCGTACAACTCGCAGCAGATGCTCGAGCGCGTGCAACGCGCGCTGCGGCTCGCGCAGCAGCGGCATGCGGTGAGCCAGCGTCACCGCGAGCTGCGCCAGCGGCTCGATGCGTTGACCGCGCGCGAGAAGGAAGTGCTGCGCGGCGTGGTGGACGGCAAGGGCAGCAAGCAGATCGCGTCGGATCTGTCGATCAGCGTGAAGACCGTCGACGTGCATCGCGCGAGCATCAAGGAGAAGCTCGGCGCGACGTCGATCGCCGCGCTCGTGCGCGACGTGATGGTCGTGTGGGGCGACGACGGGGAGTCGTCGCGATAGGGCCTTGCCGGGGTTCGGCGAGGCGCTGCATGCGGTGCTCGGTACTCGGTGCTCAGCGCATGTACAACCCGCCGTTGATGTCCCAACACGCGCCGTTCGCGAAATGCGCGTCGCCCGACGCGAGCAGCACGGCGGCATCCGCGACGAAGCCGGCCGACCCGAGCTTGCCGCCCGGCAGGCTCGCGAGCACCTGGCGCAGTTTCTCCGGCGCGACGCTTTCATACACGATCGGCAAGTCGAGCGGGCCCGGCGAGATCGCGTTGACGGTCACGCCCTGTGCGGCGAGATCGCGTGCGAACACCTTGGTCAGCGTCAGCGTGCCGCCCTTCGCGGCCGCGTAGTGCGCGCCCGTCGCCGAGCCGCCGTTCTGTCCGGCGAGCGACGCGATGTTGACGATGCGGCCCGCGCCGCGCGACGCGAAGTACTGGCCGAACACCTGGCAGCCGAACAGCACGCTGCGCAGGTTCACGTCGATCACCTGGTCGAACTGCTCGGCCGTGATCTCCATCGCGGGCACGACCTTCGATGCGCCCGCGTTGTTCACGAGCACGTCGATCGTGCCCCAGCGTGCGACGAGCGCATCGCGCGCGGCTTCGAAATCGCGTTTCGACGTGACGTCGAGCGGCAGCGCGATCGCGCGTTCGCCGCTCGGGTCGAGTTCGCGTGCGTGCGCCTGAATGGCGTCGGCGGCGATATCGGCCAGCGCGACGCGGTAGCCGGCCGCATGAAAACGTTCGGCGATGACGGCGCCGAGCCCGCGCGCGGCACCGGTGACGAGGACGACTCGGTCTGACATGGTGTGTGATTCCGTGGTTCGCGAGCGCGTGCCGGATGCCGCCGCGCCCGCATCGTGGTTCATGCGGCGAGTGCCGCTTCGAAGTGTGCCGCGATCGCGCAGACCTGCTCATCCGCACCCTTGCGCCCGACGATCTGCAGGCCGGCCTTCAGCGGCGAACCGGCGAGCGGTAGCGGCAGGCTGAGTGCCGGATGGCCGCTCAGGTTGAACGGCCGGATCAGCGACGACATCGCGATCACCGATACGCCATCGCGCGCCTGCTGCAGCGTGATCGGCAGCGCGGGCAGCGTCGGCAGCACGAGCACGTCCGCGTGTTCGAGCGCGGCGTCGACCTGTGCGGTGAAGCGGGCGCGTACGGCTTCGGCTTCTTTCAATGCCGCAGGCGTAGTCGTTGCGGCCGCACGCAATCGCGCATCGAGGTCGGCGCCGAGCTTGCCGGTTTCGACGAGATGGCCGAACGCGCGCGACGTTTCCGCGTTGATCACGGTGAGCCCGGCGGCGAACGACGCCGGCATGTCGTCGAGCACGACCGCGTGCGAATGCAGGCCCGATGCGCGTACGGCCGCGTCGAGCGCGGCGGCGATGGCCGGATCGGCGTCGACCGTAATGCGCGCGATCGTGCAGCCTGCGGCAGAGGCCGTCGCTTGCGTACGATCGAAACCCGGCGCAATCGCGGCCATCACCGCAACCAGCGTGCGGATGTCGCGCGCGAACGGCCCGACGCAATCGAGCGTGGTTTCGACGGGCGCGACGCCGCGCCGGGACACGCGGCCGAACGTCGGCTTCAGCCCGGCCACGCCGCAGCAGGCAGCCGGCCCGCGAATCGAGCCGCCCGTGTCGGTGCCGAGCGCTGCATCGACGGTACCGAGCCCGACGAGCGAAGCGGAACCGCTCGACGAGCCGCCCGGAATGCGCGTCGCGTCCTGCGGATTGACGGGCGTGCCCGTGTAGTCGTTGATGCCGGTCATGCCGAACGCAAGCTCGTGCATGTTCGCCTTGCCGGCAATCTGCCAGCCTGCGTCGAGCAGCAGGCGGACGACGTCCGCGTGTTGCGTGGCCGGCCGGGCATCGGCGAGCGCTCGGCTCGCCGCGCGGGTCGGATAGCCTGCGATGTCGATCGTGTCCTTGATCGCGATCGTGGGGCCGGGGCCGCCGAGCGTGAAAGTGTCGATGAAGCCTGTCATGGTCGGTATCGTGAGCAAGCGATGGGAAGCATCGGGAATCAGGACCGTGGCGCAGCGGCGAGCGGCCATGGGCCATCGAGCACGCGTTCGGTGCGGAAATGGCGGATCAGCCACGCAGAGCCGTTAGCGGCCGGCGCGAAATCGACGGTCAGCCGCGCGGCGATCAACTCGGCCGAGCCGTCCGCGTAGCGCGACGCCTGCAGCATGATCCAGCGGCCGCGCGCGCTCGTGTTGCCGGCGCCGATCTCGATCGACTCCGACGTCAGGAAGTGCAGGTTCGCCGAGAAGTGCGGATCGGGCGGCAGGTAGCGGCCCAGCATCGCGACGATCGCGGCCGTGCCTTCGAGCCGGCCGAACTTGTGCGCGTACTGCGGGCCGATGCCTTCCCACACGGCGTCGGGCGTGAACAGCCCGGCGAGCGACGGGCCGTCGCCGGTATCCTCGGGCACGTCGCACAGCGCCATGTAGCGCGTCATTGTCGCGCGCACCGCGCGCTCGGCGTCGAGCGCCGCCAGGCGCTGCGCGAGCGCATCGATCAGGCCGGGGGACAGGTCGGTCATCGCGCGCCTCACGCCGCGGGCTTCGCGGCCGGCGGCACCGTCAGCGCACGGCCGACGCGCGCTTCGATCTTGCCGTAGCGCCACAGGTTGTATTCGCCGACCGGCGTCGTGCGATACAGGTTGCACACGGCGACCGTCGTGTCGAAGTCGGCGACGTCGGCCATGATGTAGAAGGTCCACGGTGCGCCGTCGGCCTGGCCGACCACGAGGCGGTCGTCATCCATCACGCCGAGCACGCGCACGCCGGGCATCGCTTCGACGGCGGCGAGCATCGCGCCGTACGCCTGCCACACTTCGCCGATCTTCTCGCGCGGCAGGTCGAAGAAGTTTTGCGACACGCCGCAGCAGAACAGGACGCGCAGCGGCAGCGGATTCGAATCGGACATGGGAGGTTCTCCAGAGGAAACGGTTGAGGGCGCGAGCCGGCCGGCGAAGGTATTGCGGCACGGGCTCCATGCGGGTTCAATGAAGCTTCGGACAGACGTGGGTTACAGGTAGCCGGGAAACGGCGTGATGCCGGTGAACACCGCGCCGGCGCCGTCGAAGTTGCCTTCGCCGAGAAACGCGTGCTGCGTGACGACCATCGCGTCGCGCAGCAGCCGCTGCAGCGGGTGCGTGCGATAGATCGCCGCCGTGCCGCCGAGGCGGTACGCGCGTTCGACGACGCTCGCGCCTTCGCGTGCGATCTGCGTGGCTGCGAGCCGCAGCAGGCTGACCTGGTCGGGCGTCACCGGGTTGCCGGCGAGGATCGATTGCCACACGCCGTCGGTCGCGTCGTAGAAGAATGCGCGCGCCGAGCGCAGTTGCGCTTCGGCCTTCGCGAGCTCGATGCGGTAGTACGCGCGGTCGGCAAGGCGCGGTGCGCCGGTCGTCGTCTGCCGGCCGCCCGACATCCGGTTCACGACGTCGAGTGCCGCGCGTGCGAGGCCGAGGTTCACGACGGCCAGTACCTGCGCCGCGTACGCGACGGTCGGATAGCGGTACAGCGGCTCGTCGACGGTCGGCTCGCCGCCGCGCACGAAGGTCCACGCTTCGGGCACGAAGCGGTCATCGACGCGCAGGTCGTGGCTGCCGGTGCCCTGCATGCCGACCACGTTCCAGTTCTCGACGATCTCGACCTGGTCGGCGCGGAACACGGCCGTGCGCGGCTTGTTCGGCGCGGCGTCCTGCGCGCCCGGCACGGCGATGCCGACGCCGAGCCAGTCGGCCCCCTTGCAGCCGCTCGCGAACTTCCACGTGCCGTTTACGCGCCAGCCGCCTGCTGCGGGCTGGGCCGGCTGCACCGGAAACAGGCCGCCCGCGAATACCTGGTCGGGGCCGCTCGCATACAACTCGGCCTGGGTTTCGAGCGGCAGCGCGGCGAGATACACGTTCGCGGAGCCGAAGCTCGCGACCCACGCGGCCGAGCCGTCGGCGGTCGCGATTCGCTCGATCATGTCGAGGAACGCGGTCGGCGCGAGCGCATCGCCGCCGAACCGGCGCGGCGTGCCCGCGCGATAGATGCCGGCCTGCTTGAACAGCGCGATCACGTCGCGCGGTACGTGCGACAGGCGGTCGAATTCTTCGCGGCGCGCGGCGACGGTCTCGATCACGGCGTCGAGCGGCGACAGCCGGGCGGCCGGTTCGCTGGCCGCGTGGGGAGCGCTCGGTGCGGTGTCGAGGGCGAGGGCGGCGTGGGGCATGGCTGTCTCCTGGGGGCGGATGGGGGTTCGAATGCGGGGTGGTCACGACGATGCAGTCAGTCTAGAAACGCCGAAAACGCGCAGCAATTGGTGCGTTGGGCCGTGCGACTGGTGACGTTCCGTGCCGCGCTAAAGAAATCTTCAGATGCGGGCGGCGCCCGCCGGTGCTATGTTGGGTTTCCGGTCGCGCGATGCCGCGCGACCTCATCCGAAGCCGATCATGAGTTTCCCCGACGAAGACGATTTCCACCGGCTGCTCGACGCACTGACGACCTGCGTGCTGCTGCACGACGCGCACACCAAGGCGATCGTATGGGCGAACCGCGCCGCGTGCATCGCGCTCGGTTTTTCCGTCGAGGAGCTGCTGCCGCTGAAGGCGCCGGACATGACGCGCCCCGAGCCGAAATACCAGCGCGAGATCGCGGTGAGCGCGTGGGATCGCGCGCTCGTCGACGGCCCGCAGGTGTACGAGTGGTGCTACCGGTCGCGCACGGGCGTCGACATGTTGTCCGAGGCGACCGCCACATACGTGCCGCTGCGCGGGCGCGACGTCGTGATGGTGCAGTTCCGTGACATCAGCGCGGAAGAGGCGGTGCGCCAGCAACTGCGCCGCTACGAGGCGCGACTGCGCGAATTCATGCAGGACCTCGACGAAGGCATCGCGGTCGTCACGCCGCACGGCGGCGTGCAGTTCATCAGCGAGTCGGGCCGCCGCGTGCTCGGGCTCGCGCCCGACGAAGCGCTCGGCGAGGTGCTCGACTACTGCTCCGAGGCCGATCGCGACCGGCTCGTCGCGCAACTGCGCGATGCGCCGTCCGCGTATCCGTCCGCGCCGCAGCGCTACCGGATCGTGCGGCGCGACGGCTCGACGTGCTGGCTGCGCATCCTGTGCCGGCAGGTCGAGATCGAGGACGATCTCGACGGGCTGCTGGTGCAGTTTCGCGACGTGAGCGACGAAGTCGCGATCGAGGACGCCCGCCGCGCGGAAGCGCGCATGCTCGAACACGCGGGCCGTTACAACGCGATGGGTGAGATGGCGAGCGTGATCGCGCATGAGCTGAGCCAGCCGCTCGCGGCCGTGCGCAACTTCATCGAAGGCGCGGTGCAGCGGCTGAACGCGCGCGGCGCCATCGACGACGCGATCTGGGGGCTGCGCAGCGCGGACCGGCAGGCCGAGCATGCGGCGCTGATCATCAAGAGCGTGCGCGAGTTCATCGTGAAGCGCGAGCCGGTCGTCGCGCTCGCCGACCTGCGCGACATTCTCGCGGACGTCGCGTATTTCATCGAGCTGCGCGCGAAGGAGGCCGGTGTGACGGTCACGATCGTGCAGGCCGATGCGCCGCTGCCGATCCGCTGCGAGCGCGTGCTGATCGGGCAGGTGATCCTCAATCTTGCGTTCAACGCGATCGAGGCGTTCGCCGGGTGCGAGCGTGTGCCGCGCACGCTGACGCTCGGCACCGCGAACGTCGGCGGGCATGCCGAGTTGCGCGCGATCGACAACGGCCCGGGTATCGCGGCCGGCGCGCACGACCGGCTGTTCGACGGTTTCTCGTCGTCGAAGGCCGGTGGGAACGGAATCGGGCTGTCGCTGTGCAAGAGCATCGTGACGCGCCACGGCGGCCGGATCGCCGCCAGCCCGGCCGAGGGCGGCGGGCTCGACTGCCGCGTGACGCTGCCGCTCGCCGGCGCACGCGCGTAGCCGCTGCGTCGCGTCACGGCCGGGCAGCGACGCGCGGCGCACGATCAGCGCCCCAGCGCCCGCGCGGTCTGGCCGCCGATGCCGAAGTCGGTGTTCGGAATGTCCTTGATGATCACGCGGGTAGCTTGCAGCGGCGCATCGAGCACGTTCGCGCCGGCATCGGACAGCGCGGCGATCAGCGCGCGCTTCTGTTCGTCGGTGCGGCCGGCGATCAGGATCGCGACGATCACGGGCAGCGACGGCGGCGCGCCGTCCGCGGCGCTGCGGCCGCCGAGGCCGAAGTGCGTCGCCGGCAATTCGGTCAGCAGGACGCGCACCGAATCGATCGGTGCGCCGATCGATTCGACGGTCGCACCGGTCAGCCGTGCGATCAGTTCGGCCTTACGGGCTTCGTCATGGCCGGCCGGCAGGAAAACTTCGAGTGTGGGCATGGTCGTCCGGAAAGGTGAAGGTGACCGACTCACCGTTGCGTTGGCGATGGCGAACCGGTGGCCGCTTACAGGTGAAGGTGGCCGACTCACCGTTGCGTTGGCGATGGCGAATCGGTGGCTGCTTACAGGTGAAGGTGACCGGCTCACCGTTGCGTTGGCGACGGCGAACCGGTGGCCGCTTACAGCAGGAAGCCGATCGAGCTGAGCGCTTCGGTCGAATCGATCAGGCGCACGACCTTCTCGGCGATCCGCATCTCGCCTTCGGCATCGACATGCAGCTTGTGCGTGACGTCGGCCGCGAACAGCGTCGCGACGCCGCGCTTGTACGCGACGACGACCTGCGCCGATTTCAGCTCGACGGTGCCGGCGCTGCCGCTTTCCAGCGTGAAGCGCGACACGGTGCGCACCGTGCGCGCCGCGTCGGTCGCCGACGCCGAGTAGCCGGACATCATTCGCTGCACGCGCTTCTCGCGCATGTCCTGGTCGTCGAATACGTAGTTCAGCGTCGCGGCGAAGTCGGTCGTGTCGGGATCGATCGGCACCACGTAGTGGCCGGCCGGATCCCACAGGCCGAGCCACGCGCGATAGTCGCGGCGATCGAGCATCTCGGCTTCGCGCCACACGAATTCGACCGCGCGGGCGAAGGTCTGCTCGGAAAAGAGGGCGTTGCGGTCGTCCATTATTGTTGCTCCATCATCTTGCGCCATTGCTGGTAGGCCTCGCGCATGCCGGTCTCGTCGGTCGCATGCGCGGTCTTTTCGCCGTTCGCGGCAGTCGTCTCGCGGTTCAGCCCGCGATTCACGAGGATCGGCACGTCGGGGCCCGCATGCGCGCCGCGTTGTACACGCTCCCATGCTTCTGCGTCGTCGGGGCTGCCGAAACCGAACGGGCCCTGGAAGTGCTCGTGGATGCGCAGCCGCTCGCGGTTCGCTTCGTCGGGGCCACCGTCCATCGCGAGCGCGACGTGGCGGATCTCGGTTTCGTTCGCGGAGATCGGCCGCAGCACGCGGAAGAACGCCATCGACAGCGCGAGGTTCGGGAACAGGTTCAGGTTGAAGCCGACGCCCATCAGCGAACGCACGATGCGGCGCACTTCGTCCGGCGTATGACGCTCGGCGAGCTTCGCCGCGAGCGGCGCGAAGCGCTCGGGCAGCGGCGCGCCGTCGTCTTCGTCGAGGTCGATCAGCTCGGGCATCAGCACCGCGAGGCTGTGGCCGTTGCCGAGCCCGCGGCAGAATGCGTCCTCGCTCGTCATGAAGCTCGTGATCGCGGCGGCCGTTTCGTCGTCGATCGACTTCATCCACGACTTGTGCACGACCGGGAAGTGATAGAGGTCGGTCGTGTTCTCGAGCTGGATCTTCCAGTTGCCCTTGAACTTGAACTTGTGCTCGCCGTTCGCCTTGATCGGGTAGCCGGCGCCCTGTTTCATGAACAGGTCGATCCACGGCTTCGCGCCGCCGAGGAAATCCTCGAGCGGTTCGATGGCGTCGTTGAAGCTCGCGAAGATCAGCCCCTGGTACACGCCGACGCGCAGCTTCACGAGCGGCAGGTCGCCTTTTTCGCACACGCCTTCGTAGCCGTCGCCATACGGCAGCGCGCGCAGCGTGCCGTCGAGCGCGTAGGACCAGCTGTGATACGGGCACGTGAAGCCCTTCGCGTTGCCCTTGTGCGATTCGCACACGGTCGCGCCGCGATGGCGGCAGCGGTTCTGCAGCACGTTGATTTCACCGGTCTTGTCGCGCACGACGATCACCGGCTGGCGGCCGATCGTCGTCGTGATGAAGTCGCCCGGGTTCGGCAGCTCGCTTTCGTGCGCGACCCAGATCCAGGTGCGGTAGAAGATGCGGTCGAGCTCGGCTTCGAACAGCGCGGGATCGTGATACATCGCGGGCGCGATGCGGTCGGGTTGCGCGAGGCCATGCAACGCGCTGGTGTCGATCGTCTGGTAGGAAATGTCGCTCATCGTTGTCGTGGGGAAAGAGTCGCGAAATCGGGCCGCGTCACGCGCGGTGTCGAGTGCCCAGTCTCGTCTTCCACTACATATCCGTCAAATTGATCTAAAATTGACCAGTCAATAAATACGGCAAATGATGGAGGCTACGATGACATCGGTCGATCATCTCGATCTGAACCTGTTGCGTGTATTCCAGGCGATCGTCGAGGAGCGCAGCCTGACGAAGGCCGGCGAGCGGCTCGCGCTGTCGCAGCCGGCCGTCAGCTATTCGCTCGGCCGGTTGCGCACGCTGTTCGACGATCCGCTGTTCGTGCGCACGCGCTCGGGCATGCAGCCGACGCCGGTCGCGCTCGAACTCGCGGGCATCGTCGGCAAGGCGCTCGACATGGTGCGTGTTGCGCTGCGCTATGCGGAGCGCTTCGATCCGGCCACCAGCACGCGCACGTTCCGGCTGTCGTTGTCGGATGCGGGCGAGATGGCGTACCTGCCGGCGATCTGCCAGGCGCTGCGCGAGCGCGCGCCGCGCGTGACGCTGAGCGTGCAGCCGCTGCCGGTGGAGGAGATCGAGGAAGCGCTGCGCGCGAGCCGGCTGGATTTCGCGATCGGCAACCTGCCGGAGCTGATGCCGTGCACGCGCCATCAGGTGCTGTTCGAGGAAACCTACGTGTGCATGACGGGCCGCCGGCGCGGGGTGCCGAGCGGCGCCGCGCTGAGCCTCGAGCAGTTCGTGCGCGCCGCGCACGTCAACGTGAAATCGGTCGAGCACAGCCACCACGCGCTCGACGATGCGCTGCGCGCGCAGGGCGTGGGCCGCAACATTGCGCTCGAAGTGCCGCACTTCGTCGCGCTGCCGAGCGTGCTGTCGGTCACCGATCTGTATGCGACGCTGCCGAAGCGGCTCGCGCAGATCCTGAACCGCGACAATGCGTTTCGCCTGTACGAGCTGCCCGTCACGCTCCCGCCCGCGCCGGTGACGATGCACTGGCACGAGCATTTTCACGAAGACGAAGGCAATGCGTGGATGCGCACGTTGCTGGCCGAGCTTGTCGAGCGGTTCGACGACGCGTGATTCATGAGGACGAGGGCAGCGCGCTGGATGCGCGCGTTGCTGGCCGAGGTCGTCGAGCGATTCGACGACGCGCGACGTTTTGAACGGGCGTCGCCCGTACCGCGCGCATCAAAGATCGAGCACGAGCACCGCGGAGCGCGCACGCGACACGCAGCAGCAGATCACCGTGTTGCTCGCGCGCTCGGCCTTGCTGAGACAGTGGTCGCGATGATCGGGCTCGCCGTCGATGACCGGCACCATGCAGGTGCCGCACACACCTTCGCCGCATGACGTGTCGACTTCGATGCCGATGCGCGCGAGCGCGTCGACGATCGACGTGTCGGGCGTGACGCGTACCGATTGCCCGCTGCGCTGCAGGCGCACCTCGAAACCGTCGGCGGCATCCGTGTTGCCCGTACCGGCGGCGGCCGGTTCCGCCGCGAAGCGTTCGAGATGGATCGAATCTTCAGGCAAGCGTGTCGCGGCCGCCGCGACGACCGCATCCATGAACGGCCCCGGGCCGCACGTGTAGACGTGAGCGTGCGCGTCGACCGATTCGACGCAGCGGCCCAGCTCGGCCGCGAGCGCGTCGGGCTCGACGCCGTAGTGGAACGTCACGTGCGACGCGAACGGCTCGGCCGACAGTTCGGCGACGAAGGCCGCGTGCTCACGGCTGCGCGCGAAGTAGTGCAATCGGTAGCGCGCGCCGCGCTGGCGTAGCGCATACGCCATCGACAGCAGCGGCGTGATGCCGATGCCGGCCGCGATCAGCACGTGCTCGCTCGCTTCATCCGTCAGACGAAACAGGTTGCGCGGCGCGCCGATCGACAGCTCGGCGCCGACTTGCACGTCGTCGTGCAGCGAACGCGAGCCGCCGCGCGACTGCGCTTCCTTCTTCACTGCGAACAGGTAGCTGCCGCGCTCGTCGGGGTTGCCGCACAGCGAGTATTGCCGCGTAACGCCGGACGGCGCGGTCACATCGATATGGGCGCCCGGTTCGTACGCGTCGAACGGCTGGCCGTCGACGCGCGAAACCCGGAAACAGCGGATGTCCTGCGCCGCGTCGATCAGCGCGTCGATCCGGACTTGGTGGCGGTTCGCTTGCATGGGTCAATCCGTGGGGTAGGGAAAACGCGGCGCGGCAGTTACCGCGCCGTCATGCGATCGAGAATAGGGACGGGCATCGCATAAATCAAATCGATTAAAAAGAGATGCCTGAATCAGCGGGATGGATGATGGTCAGGCTGCGCGATTGAGCCCGATATTCAGCGAGCGGCGATCGCGCTGCTGCCCGTCTCGGCCGTGTGCGGCATGGCTGCCGACGCATGGCCGCGTTCGCGGTCGAGGCTGCGGCGATAGTGCCGGCACCCGGCGGCGAGCAGCAGCGCAGCCAGCGTGGCTGCCGCGACGTTGACGATCGACATCGAATGACCGACCGCCGCCGGCGCGCCGAACACGCGGTCGGTGAACAGTGCGACGACGGTCGTGCCGATCCCGAGCGCGATCAGGTTCGACACGAGCAGGAACAGCGCGGAGATCTGCGCGCGCATCTGGTTCGGCGCGAGCGTCTGCATCGCGGCGGTGGACGTCGGCATCGGGAACGACGCGAAGAACATCGCGACGACGAGCATCGCGAGCGACGCGGGCAGCGAGTCGAGCTGCGTGAACAGCGTCGCGGGGATCACCATGCACGCGGCGCCGATCGCTCCAGCGCGCATCGGCGCATCGTCGCGGCCACGCCGCAGCAGCCAGTCGTTGAGCCAGCCGCCGCAGAACACGCCGGCCGTGTTCGCCACCAGCAGCACGATGCCGAGCGTATAGCCGGCTTCGACGGCCGTCATCCCGAAGTGTCGGATATAGAACGCGGGCGTCCAGCTCAGCAGGCAGTACAGCGTCATTGCGTAGAACGAGAAGCCGAGGTAGTGGCACGAGAAGGTCGCGCGATGCGTGCCGACGAAGCGCAGCGAATCGCGCATCGACACGCGCCGCACGGCGCCCGAGCGATCCTGCGCGAGCCCCTTGCGCTGCGGGTCGCGCACGGTCGCGGCGAACAGCAGCGCCACGAGGATCCCCGGCAGCCCGACGATCAGGAACGTGACCTGCCACGCATGCACCTGCCCGACCACCGGCAGCGTGAACGCGCTCGCATGCTTGAGCAGCGCGATCACGTAGCCGCCGATCAGGAACGCGACGCCGCCGCCGATGAACGAGCCGAGCGAATACACGGCGATCGCGCGCCCGAGCTTCTCCTTCGGGAAGTAGTCGGCGAGCATCGAATACGCGCCGGGCGACAGCGCGGCTTCGCCGACACCGACGCCCATCCGCGCGATGAACATCTGCACGAAATGCTGGCTGAGCCCGCATGCGGCGGTCGCGACGCTCCACAGCGCGATGCCGAGGGAGATGATCCGCGGCCGCGCGTAACGGTCGGCGAGATAGGCGACGGGCAGCCCCATCACCGCATAGAACAGCGAGAACGCGAAGCCGTTCAGCAGACTGAACTGCGTGTCGGACAGGTGCAGGTCGCGCTTGATCGGCTCGATCATCAGCACGAGGACCTGGCGGTCGACGAACGAAAAGACGTACGCGAGCATGCAGATGACGACGACATACCATTCGTACGTATAGCGCTTGCCGTCGGCAGCGCGGGCCGTGGATGCGGACATGCGGATTCTCCAGGAGCGGGCGGTGGAAACGCGCGGCAGCGGCCTGGCGGGCCGGGCGCCGTCGCGGCGCGAAAGCGTGCGTGGGCACGTGTCGGAGACGCAGCGTAGTCGGCCAAATTCGGCCGCCATAGCCGGAGTGACAGCCGCACCACACGGGCATTTACCGACCCGGATAAAGAAAACACCAGGGTCTCGCACGCCGGCCGCCGCGCGGCGAGCCTGCAGCGGGGCGCACGTGCCTCATGCGGCGCATCTATAAGCGTTATAGAGCGCATTGCGTCGACGTCCGAAATTGTCGTTCCTAGACTCGGCCCGTTTTTGATCGGCAGCGTTGGCCCTTCGCGGCGAACGCGCTTCATGCCACGCGGCGCGACGCCGACCAGCGCCGAAAACTCTACGGGACGACGACGATGAACCAACCGAACGGGCGGGCCGACCGGCTTGCCGTACCGCTTGCCGCGCTGCTTGCCTGCGCGGCGCTGCCCGCCTTCGCGCAATCGAGCGTGACGCTCTACGGCCGCGTCGACACCGCGATCGAATACGCGAACGCCGGGCCGAACCACGTGACGCGCATGGGCAGCGGCAACCTGTGGGCGTCGCAGTGGGGGCTGAAGGGCGTCGAGGATCTCGGCGGCGGCTACGCGACGATCTTCAAGCTGGAAGATGGCTTCAACGCGGCAAGCGGCGCACTGTCGAACAGCAGCGCACTGTTCGGCCGCGAGGCGTGGGTCGGCATCACGGGGCCGTTCGGCGGCGTGCAGTTCGGCGAGCTTTACACGATCCTGCACACGACGCTCGTCACGTACAGCCTGCCGGGCCTCGGCGCGGGGCTCGCGTGGGGCAACGCGACGAACAACTTCGTCGGGCCCGCGTTCCTGCGCGTGCGCAACTCGATGCGCTACACGTCGCCGCGCTACGCGGGCTTCATGCTGCGCGCGATGGCTGCACGCGGCACCAACGGCGCGGCCGGCCAGCCGGCGACGCTCGGCGATACGTACGGCGCGGGGCTCAACTACGTGCGCGGCGGCCTGTCGGTCGACGTCGACTATATGCAGCAGAAGTTCAGCCCGGTGGCTGCGTCCGCGCTCGGCGGCACGAGCCCGGCCGCGAACGGCAACTACACGCTCGGCGCGATTTCGTACGATTTCAGCGTTGTGAAGGTGGCCGCGTTGTACATGCGCCATCGTGGCGGCCCCGACGTCGCGACTGCGATCGACAGCCAGAGCGCGTATCCGCACAGCGACATCATGGAACTGAGCGCGACGGTGCCGATCGGGCGCGCGTCGCTGCTGCTGAGCGTCGGCCACTACCGCAAGGTCGCGGACAGCGACGGCAACGCCGATTCGTACGGCATCCGCTTCGACTATCCGCTGTCGAAGCGCACGGTGCTGTACACGGGCGCCGCGATGGTGCGCAACGGCGCGCATGCACGCTTCGTCGTGAACGGCGCGGCGGGTGGCGGTGTCGCGGTCGCCAAGCCGGGCGCGACCGCGAGTTCGATCGTCGCGGGCATTCTCACGGCGTTCTGACCGGCCCGCGCCGGTGTGCGCTTGCTCGGCTCGAGCCGTTTGCTCTCCTATGCGCAGGCGGGCGGCTGCGGCGCGAGCCATGCGTCGAACGGCGCCAGCTCGCCGATGTTGAACAGTTCGAGCAGCGCACGCAGCCAGCGATGGCCGGGGTCGGCGTCGAAGCGCCGATGCCAGTACGCGTTGACGGCCCATTCGCTCGCACCGGCGATCTCGTACAGCACGCACGGTTGCCGCGCCGCGAACGTGATCGCGATCGTCTCCGGCAGGATCAGCGCATAGTCGCCGCCCTGCAGCAGCGCGGGCACCACCATGAAATCGGGTAGCGCCGCGCGCACGCGCGGCATCAGCCCGTGCCGTTCCAGCAACTGCATCGATTGCGGATGCGACGTGACCGCGACGAAGCGCAGCGTATCGGGCGCGTCGCCATCGAGCACGTAATCGTCGGGCAGCGCGACGCGCTGCGCGGTGCGGCGCGGCATCAGCAGCACGCAGCGCTCGTGCAGCAGCGCGGTGCGCTGGAAGTGGCTCGATGCATCGGCGAAATGCCCGAGCGCGAAGTCGATACGTCCCGATTCGAGTGCGACGTTGAGCTGGCATTCGTCGACGTGCAGCGTCTCGATCACCGCACCCGGCGCGCGGCGGTCGAAGGCGGCGAGCAGCGTCGGCAGGAACGCGCTCGCCGCGAAATCGCTCATGTGCAGGCGGAACACGCGCTGCGTACTGTCGGGCGTGAAGCGCGAGCCTTCGTCGAGCACGTCCTGCAGGATCGCGAGCGCCTTGTCGACCGACAGCGCGAGCCGTTGCGCGCGCGGCGTCGGCTCGACGCCGGTGCCGGTGCGCACGAACAGCGCGTCGCGGAACATCAGCCGCAGCCGGCCGAGCGCGTAGCTGACGGACGGCTGCGTGACGCCGAGCCGCAGCGCCGCGCGGCCGACGTGCCGCTCTTCGTACACAGCACGAAACGTCTTCAGCAAGTTGAGATCGAGATCCTGCACGCGCAGTTCGGACGGGTCGTTGTCGTGCGGTGCGGATTCGTCGCGGGCCGGGGCCGCCGGGCGGCCGGGTGCGGAGTGCGTCATCGAGGTTGCCTCGCGGTGACCGAAGGCGCGTGGCCGTAACGCCGCGCATACGCCTTCGCGAAATGGCCGAAGCCATGGATGCCGTGTGCGATCAGCACGTCGGTCACGCTGCGTGCGTCGCCGCGCTGCAGCGCCGCGTGCACGGCGGCGAGCCGGCATTCCCGCACGTAGGCGGCCGGCGTGGTGTGCAGGAACGCGCGGAACGCGTGCTGCAGCGTACGCGGCGCGACGCCCGCGACGGCCGCCAGCGCGGCGAGTGCGAGCGGTTCGCCGAGATGCGCGTTGACGTGATCGCATGCGCGCCGCACGTGCGCCGGCAGCGGTGGCGTGCCGCGCGTGAGCGCATCGCTGTACGAATGCGGCAGGTGCGTGAGCAGCAGCGACATCAGCCACGTGGTGAGGTCGGCGCCGAAGGTCGACGCGGCCCCGCCGATGCCCGGCTGCGCGCCGAGCCGGCACAGGTATTCGAAGGTCGGCAGCAGCAGCGCGGCGCCCGCGTCGGCACCGCCGGCCGCGAGATCGAACTGCAGCGGGCGCGTGAGCGTGGCCTGCAGCATGTCCTGCAGCTTGCGTTCGAGCGCGCCGCGTTCCAGCCGCAGCACGAGGTTGCGGCAATCGGTGCTCGTGCTCAGGCGGCTCGCGAGCGCCGGAGACGACACGGTCAGCTCGCCGGGGCCGGCGCGCGCCATGACGCTGCCGGCCTGCAGCTCGCATGCGCCGGCAAGTGTCAGCCTGAACAGGAAGTGTTCGGCATCCTCACCGAAATCGATGCGCGTTTCGCGGCCGTAGCAGAGTTCGAGCAGCGCGCCGTGATGCAGCGGCACTTCGTACAGCTCCGCATGAAACGGGTCGCGGCCGCGTGCGGCCATCCGGTGCGGCCCGAGCCGGTGCGCGACCGCGCGTTCGACTTCGTCGGGGGCGTGCAGCGTGCCGAGCCGGTTCGGCGCATGGCGGGACAGGGCGATATCCATTCATGGACCTCGTAGCGGATGCGGCGGGCGCGGCGGCATGCGCATCGCCGCGATTGCGTTGCGCGAACGGGCGTGCCGTTGCGCGTTCTGAAGCGACGCGGCGGGGGCGGCCGCGTAGTCTCGGAAACACTCAATCACCGGGAGAAGACGATGAAGGTATGTGTTCTGGGCGGCGGCCACGGCTGCCATGCGGCGGCGATCGACCTGCTCGAGAAGGGCCACGACGTGACGTGGTGGCGGCGCGACCGCGAGCCGCATGCGCGGCTGCGCGAGCTCGGCGTGCTGAACGTGACCGACTATCGCGGCACGCGTGCGGTGCCGCTCGGCGATGCGCCGGGTGCGATCCGCCTGACCGGCGATCTCGCGGCCGCGCTGCGCGGGGCGCAACTCGTCGTGGTGCCGCTGCCGGCTACGTCGCACGACGCGCTCGCTGCGCAGGTCGCGCCGCTGCTGGAGGACGGCCAGGTCGTGTTCCTGCCGCCCGGCACGTTCGGCAGCTTCGTGTTCGCGCAGGCGGCCGCCGATGCCGGCAACCGTTCGCGCGTCGCATTCGCCGAGACGGGCACGCTGCCGTACCTCGTTCGCAAGCATGGCGACAACGACGTCGTGATCAGCGCCTACGCGACGCGTCTGCCGACCGGTGTATTTCCCGCGAATGCGGCCGGCTGGGCGTTCGACGTGCTGCGCGCGGGCTACCCGTCGGTCGAGCCGGTCGAGGATGCGTTGTCCGGTGCGTTGATGAATGCGGGGCCGGTGATCCATCCGCCGCTGATCCTGATGAACGCCGGGCCGCTCGAACACTTCGACGCATGGGACATCCACAACGAAGGCACGCAGCCGTCGATCCGCCGCGTGACGAACGCGCTGGATGCCGAACGCATCGCGGTGCGCGAAGCGCTCGGCTATCGCGCGCCGCATTTCCCGCTCGCGGATCACTACGCGGCTGAGGGTGACGAATGGATGTACGGGCGCGGCGCGCACGGCAAGCTGACCGATAGCGGCGACTGGCGCGAGAAGATCGATCTGCGGTCCCATCGCTACATGCTCGAAGACACCCGGCTCGGGCTGTCGTTCATCGTGTCGTGCGGGCGCTGGGCCGGCGTGCCGACGCCGGTTGCGCAGGGCCTGCTGAGCATCGCGAGTGCGGTCGCGGTGCGCGACCTGTATGCGGAAGGGCGCACGCTGGAGCGGCTCGGGATCGCGGCGCTGTCGAAGGACGCGATGCGTGCGCTGCTCGACAACGGAGTCGCGGGAGTATCGGCATGAGCGCGGCCGCCGATGTGACGCGTGTACACGTGCTCGGCGCGGGGCGCATGGGACAGGGGATCGCGCTCGTGTTTGCTTTTGCCGGAATCGACGTGACGCTGATCGACTTCAAGCGGCGCGATGCGGCTGGCCAACGCGCGTTCGACGATCGCACGCGCGACGAGATCGCCAGGCCGCTGCACGCGCAGGTCGCGCTCGGCCGCGTCGATGCCGCGCAGGCCGATGCGGTCGTCGCGCGCATCGCGATCGTTTCTCGGGATGGCGCTGCCGATGCCGTGCGCGATGCAGACGTCGTGTTCGAGGCGCTGCCCGAAGTGCTCGACGCGAAGGCCGACGCGTTGCGCTGGCTCGGTGAGCATGTCGATGCGTGCGCAACGATTGCGTCGACCACGTCGACGTTCGTCGTCACCGAATTGCAGCGTCATGTCGTGCACCCCGAACGGATGCTGAACGCGCACTGGCTGAACCCTGCATTGCTGATGCCGCTCGTCGAGATCAGCCGCAGCGACGCAACCGGCCAGGCGGTGGTCGATGCGCTCGCCGCGCTGCTCGAACGCGTCGGCAAGAGGCCGGTGATCTGCGGGCCGGCGCCAGGCTATATCGTGCCGCGCATTCAGGCGCTCGCGATGAACGAGGCGGCGCGGATGGTCGAGGAAGGCGTCGCGAGCGCGGAGGACATCGACACGGCCATCCGCACCGGTTTCGGCCCACGCTTCGCGGTGCTCGGGCTGCTCGAATTCATCGACTGGGGCGGCTGCGACATCCTGTACTACGCGTCGAAGTACCTGGCCGGCGAGATCGGCCCGCGCTTCGCGCCGGCCGAGAGCGTCGTGCGCAACATGGAAACCGGGCGCGATGGCGTGCGCACGGGTGCCGGCTTCCATGACTATGCGGACGTGGACGTGCCCGCGTACATGCGGCAGCGGCTCGGTGAATTCGCGCGGCTGCTCGATCACCTGGGACTGGCGCCGGTGTTCGACGTCGGGCGGCGCGACCCGCGCGATTAGCCCGGACGTCGCGGCCGCGCGCGTTCGCGGTGCCACGAAAGCGCGCACGCGGCACCGTGAGCCGTTGAGTCGCTCACCCACTGGAAAAGGCAACGGCACGGATGCGGCCGACGCGTGCAGCACGCTCACACCGTATCGCCGCGCGTGCCGGCATCAGGCGCGACGCGCGTCTCGCGCATCACGCACAGCGTCGCGACGGTCACGAGGCCGAGCGCGATGAGGAACAGCGAAACGGGCCACGACGCGTGATAGCGCGCGAGCAGCGCAGTCGCGATCAGCGGTGACATCCCGCCCGCGAAGATCGACGCGACTTCATGCCCGAGCGCGACGCCCGAATAGCGCACCTCGGTGCTGAACAGCTCGCCGACGAGCGCGGGCAGCGTGCCGATCATCGCGCCATGGCTCACTGCCGTGCCGACCGTGAGCGCGAGCCACACGAGCGGCGTCACGCGCGTGTCGAGCAGCCAGAAGAACGGGAACGCGCACGCGACGAGGCTCAGCGCACCGATCAGGTACACGGGCTTGCGGCCGATCCGGTCGGACAGCCGGCCCCACGCGAGCATCGCGCCCATCTCGACGATCATCGCGATCATCACGCCGGTCAGCATCACGCCGTTCGGGATGCCGACGTATTTGCCGTAGACGAGCGAGAACGCGAGGAAGATGTACGCGCCGCCGTTCTCGGCCACGCGCAGCCCCATCGCGAGCAGGATTTCCTTCGGATGGCGGCGGATGCATTCGACGATCGGCAGGTGCGTGTGCGCGCCGCGCTTGCCGGCTTGCTCGAAGTCGCGGCTTTCCGGCAGATGGCGGCGGATGTAGATGCCGATCGCGAAGATCGCGATGCTCGCGAGGAACGGCAGCCGCCAGCCCCACGAGCGGAACGCGTCGTCCGGCAGCGCCTGCGCGGCGAGAAACGCGGCCGACGACAGCACGAAGCCGCCGCCCACGCCGAGCTGGCTCCACGCGGCGTAGTAGCCGCGCTGTTCCGGCGGCGCGTTCTCGCTGATCATCAGCACGCCGCCGCCCCATTCGCCGCCGGACGCGATGCCCTGCAGCAGGCGCAGCACGACGAGCGCGGCCGGCGCCCACACGCCGACCTGCGCATAGGTCGGCAGCAGGCCGATCGCGAAGGTCGATGCGCCCATGATCAGCAGCGTCCACACGAGCGACGCCTTGCGCCCGTAGCGATCGCCGACGTGGCCGAACACGATCCCGCCGAGCGGCCGCGCGACGAAGCCGAGCGCGAAGGCCGCGAACGCGGCGAGGCTGCCCGCGAGCGGCGACGCACCGGGCGGGAAGAACACATGGCCGAACACGAGCGCCGCGGCCGTGCCGTACACGAAAAAGTCGTACCACTCCATCGCGTTGCCGGCGACGGAGGCGATGACGATCCGGCGCAGCTGCCGGTCGGCGAGCGGCCGGGCGGCGCTCGGGGATTGCATGATGTCGGTCGGGACCATGGCGGACTCTGAAGGGGGAGGCGGGCGCGTGCCGTCTGTGCAGCACTGCGGGCTAGTGTTGTCGGCACCGTGTCCCCGGTCAAATCCGCAGAAAAAGGGGAGTGACATCACTCCCGCTGATGATGGTCGCGGCGCTTTCCCGTGCCTACCCCACGCTTTCCCGCAGCAGCGCGATCATCCGCTGCGCCAGCGGCGGCACGTACGCGCCTGCCCGATGCATCGCGCCGATGCGGCGGTCCAGTTCGAGTTCACCGGCCCGCAGGTCGAGTGCGCGCAACCCGGTCACCTGGTCGAGCGCATCCGCGCCGCCGACACACAGCAGCGGCGTGCCGCGCAACAGCTGCAGCAGCGACGTATTGCCGAAATCGGTCTCGATGCGCAGCCGCGGCGCGGGCAGGCCGCGGGCGCGGAACGCGTCGTCGATCCGGTGCCGCACCGGAATCGTCGCTTCCGGCAGCAGCCATTCCTGATCGGCGAGATCCGCGAGCGTGAGCCCGCGCTTGCGCTGCAGCGGGTGGGCGGCATCGGCGAGCACGGTCAGCCGGTCGTCGAACAGCGCGATGGTGTCGAGCCCGTCGTCCTGCTGCTGCGGTTCGGGCGCGACGACGAGATCGAGCTCGCCGGCCGCGAGCAGGTCGAGCAGTTCGCGCGCGAGCCGGCAGCGCAGCCGCAGCCGCGCGGCCGGCCGTTCGCGGATCAGTTGCCGGCACGCACCGAGCACCAATGCATTGGGCACGGTCGGCGAGTAGCCGATCCGCACCACGCCCTGCTCGCCGCCGCGGATCGCGCGCATCTCCTGCATCGCGTCATCGAATTCGAGCGCGATCCGCTGCGCACGCGCGACGAAGCGTGCGCCGGCCGGCGTCGGCGTCATCCCGTTCGCGGTGCGCTCGAACAGCGTCACGCCGACTTGCGCCTCCAGCCGCTGCACGGCTTTCGTGAGCGCCGGCTGAGACAGCCCCAGCGCCTCGGCGGCCTTGCCGATGCTGCCGTGCCGCTCGACGGCCAGCAGGTACTCCAGATCGCGCGTGTCCATCTGGGGATTCCTGTTGGTTATGACTTTATATCCGGTGATGCATTGTGGTGATGCCTGGGCATCTTACAGACTGGCGGCACTGTTCGACCAGGAGAATCGTTTTGAGCTTCGCCTACTTCCTGCGGCGCGCGGCCCGTTACTGGGGCAGCCAGCCCGCCGTGATCCACCGCGACCGCGCCGTCACGTACCGCCAGCTCGACGAGCGCTCGACGCGGCTCGCGAATGCGCTGCGCGGCCTCGGCTTCGCGCCCGGCACCCGCATCGCCGTCCAGGCGCGCAACTGCATCGAGCTCGTCGAGATCGAATGCGCGCTGTACAAGGCCGGCCTCGTGAAAGCCGCGCTGAATCCGCGCTTCACGGCGGCCGAGGCGGCCGACGTCGTCGGCAATTGCGCGCCGGCCGCGTTCATCGGCGGGCGCGGCTACACGGATTACACGCCCGACTCGCCGGGCTTCGCGTCGGTCGAGCGGTTCGTGTCGATCGGCGGCGCGGTGGCCGGCTATCTCGACTACGACACGCTGGTCGCGAAGGGCAGCGATACGCCGCCCGACTATCTGCCGGCACCGGACGACCTCGCCGTGCTGCATTTCTCGTCCGGCTCGACGGGGCGCATCAAGGCCGCGATGCAGAGCTATGGCAACCGGCTCGCGTCGCTGCGCAAGATCGTGCTGGGGATGGACCGCCCCGCGCAGCCCGGCGACCGGCTCGCGCTGATCGGCCCGATCACACATGCGTCCGGGATGCTGATGCAGCCGTACCTGTTCTGCGGCGCGACGCTCGTGCTGTTCGACGCGTTCGAGCCCGCGCATTTCCTCGCCGACGTCGCGCGCCAGCGCATCACCCACACGTTCATGGTGCCGGCGATGGTCAACATGCTGCTGAACGCGCCCGAGCTCGCGCAGGCCGACCTGCGCAGCCTGAAGGTGCTCGGCTACGGTGCGGCGCCGATGGCGCCGGCGCGCATCGAGGAAGCGTGGGCGCGTATCGGCCCCGTGCTGTCGCAAGGCTATGGCGCGAGCGAATCGACGTCGGGCGTCACGCGGCTCGGCATCGCCGATCACGCGTACGCGCTGCTGCACGACCGCGAGCGGCTCGCGTCGTGCGGCCGGCCGCTCGGCGAGACCGAGGTGCGCGTGGTCGATGCCGACGGACGCGAAGTCGAGGGTGACGCGATCGGCGAGATCGTGATTCGCGGCGCGGACGTGTTCCAGGGCTACTGGAATGCGCCGGAGCTGACGCGCGAGGTGCTGGTCGACGGATGGCTGCACACGGGCGACCTCGCGCGCACCGATCGCGACGGCTTCATCTATCTGGTCGACCGCAAGCACGACATGATCATCTCGGGCGGCTTCAACGTGTATCCGACCGAAGTCGAAGCGGCGCTCTACCGGCACGAAGGCGTGCTCGAGGCGTGCGTGGTCGGCGTGCCCGACGACAAGTGGGGCGAGGCCGTAAAGGCCGTGGTCGTGCTGCGTGCCGGCCGTGACGCGCAGGCGAACGATCTCGTCGCGCACTGCCGCACGCAGCTCGCCGACTACAAGTTGCCGCGTTCCATCGATTTCGTCGCCGAGCTGCCGAAGAACGCGAACGGCAAGGTCGCCCGCAAGCTCGTGCGTGAGCAGTACTGGCGCGGTGTCGCGCGCCGCGTCAACTGAAGGAGCCGTCATGTTCGACCATCTGCAACGCCCCGAATTCGTCGCGCTGCGCGCGGCCGTGCTGCGCTTCGTCGACGACGAGCTGCGCCCGATCGAGCGCGAGCTCAAGCTCGACTCCGAAGACGTGTGGCCGCGCGACGTGTTGCGTCGCGTGTGGCAACGCTCGGCCGCGCTCGGCTTCTATACCGCGAGCCTGCCCGTCGAGATCGGCGGCCAGGGCCTGTCGATCGCCGAAGTGTGCGCGCTGAAGGCCGACCTCGCCGCGAGCGGCGCAGCGCTCGCGCCGCACGTGCTCGGCGAACTCGGCGGCCCGCCGCGCGTCGGCAACATGCTGAAGTACGCGACGCCCGCGCAGCTCGACCGCTATTTCAAGCCGGTGATGCGCGGCGAGAAATCGACGTGCTTCGCGCTGACCGAGCCGCATTCGGGCTCGGACGCGATGAGCATCTGCACGACGGCGATCGAGGACGGCGATGCGCTCGTGATCAACGGCACGAAGCACTACATCAGCGGTGCGCCGTTCGCCGATTTCGCGATCGTGATGTGCGTGACCGACGCCACCGCGACGCCGCCGCAGATCACGGCCGTGCTGGTCGATCTCGACCTGCCCGGCGTGAGCGTTCAGCACGAGTACGTGCCGATGTCCGGCCAGCATATCGACGCGGACATCCGCTTCTCCGGCGTGCGCGTGCCGCGCGAGAACGTGTTCGGCGGCGTCGGCAACGGCTTCCGGCTCGGCATGTCGCGCATCAACGTGAACCGGCTGCTGCATTGCCCGACGATGCTCGGCCTCGCGATGTCGGCGTACCGGGCGTCGCTCGATTACGCGCGCACGCGCCGGCAGTTCGGCGGCCCGATCGCGCGGTTCCAGGCGATTCAGCACATGCTCGCCGACATGGCCGCCGCGCTGTGGGCGTGCGAAAGCATGATCGCGCATACGGCCGCGCTCGCCGATGCGGGCGCCGACCTGCGGATGACGGCGGCCGCCTGCAAGCTGTACGTGTCGGAGCGCTGCTTCGAGGTCGCGGACAAGGCCGTGCAGATCCACGGCAACGTCGGCGTCACGCGCGGCCATCCGGTCGAGCAGACGTTCCGCAAGCTGCGGATGTTCCGGATCCTGACCGGCACGAGCGAGATCCAGCGCAACACGATCGCGAAGGCGATTCTCGAGCCGGCCGGCGCGGGAGGCGGCGCATGACGACCCGCGACGACGCGGCCGACGCCTGGCCCGCCGCCGATGCCGATGCCGATGCCGATGGGCCGGCCTGGTCGTGCCTGCGCGGCGTGCGGATCGTCGATGCCGGCCAGCTGCTCCCCGGCCCGCATGCGTGCGCGTTGCTGCGCCAGCTCGGCGCGGACGTGATCAAGGTCGAGCCGCCGGGCGGCGACGCGTTGCGGCAGTTCGGCGCCGACACGTTCGCGCAGTTCAACCGCGGCAAGCGCTCGATCGTGCTCGACCTGAAGACGCCCGACGGCCGCGCACGCTTTCTCGATCTCGTGCGCGACGCCGATGCGGTGGTCGAAGGCAACCGGCCCGGCGTGATGGCGCGGCTCGGGCTCGGCTACGACGAGCTGGCGCACGCGAACCCGCGCGTCGTGCTGTGCTCGATCACCGGCTACGGCCAGGACGGCCCGTATGCGAACCGTCCCGGCCACGACCTGAACTTCCTTGCCGATGCCGGCTACTGGTCGGTGCCCGCGCAACTGCACGACACCATCTCGCGGCCACGCGTGCGGCTGGCCGATCACGCGGCCGCGCTGCACGCCGCGCTCGCGCTGGTGGTCGCTGTGATGAGCGCCCGCGCGAGCGGTGTCGGCCAGCATCTCGACGTGTCGATCCACGACGCGATCTTCGCGTGGACCGCACCGGCCGCGTGGGCGCTGCGCACCGGCCGCGATACGCCCGACGCGGCGCGCTGGGTGATGCCCGACAACGACCTGTTCGAGACCGCCGATGGCCGGCACATCGTGCTCGCGACGCTCGAGGACAAGTTCTGGGCCGTGTTTGCCGATGCGCTCGGCGACGCGTATCCGGCGCTGCGGGAACCGCGCTTCGCGCAGCGCGCGGGCCGGCAGCAGCATCGGCACGCGCTGGGTGCGCTGCTGCGCGCAACCTTCGCGACCCGCACGCAGGACGACTGGATGCGCGTGCTCGGCGCACTCGGGCTGCCGGTGTCGTGCGTGCCTGACGCGGGCGCGGTGTTCGACGATCCGCACGTGCGCGCCCGCGGCGTCGCCCGCGAGGTGGCGGCCGACCGGTCGCTCGCGGTGCGCTTCCCGGTGAAGTTCTCGCTCGGCCTGCCGGACGGTGACGACCGGGTGCCGGCGCCCGGCGAGCACGGCGGCGGATAGCGCGACGCCACCGGCCGCCGACGATAAATAAACAGGAGACAGCCATGACGAATGGTGCGCAGTACCGCCCCGGACGGGCGTGGTCCATCGCGACGATGCTCGCGCTGATGATGCTGGTGAATTTTCTCGACAAGGTCGTGCTCGGCCTCGTGTCGGTGCCGATGATGCGCGACCTGCATCTGAGCCCGACGCAGTTCGGCGTGATCGGCGGCAGCCTCAACTGGCTGTTCGCGGTCGCGGCGGTCGCGGGCGGCATCGCCGCGAACCGCTGGCCCGCGAAATGGCTGCTGTTCGCGATGGCGGCCGCATGGGCGCTGCTGCAACTGCCGATGCTCGCCGCGAGCTCGATCTGGGTCGTCATCGCGTGCCGCGTGCTGCTCGGCATCGGCGAAGGGCCGGCGTCGCCGGTCGCGACGCACGCGATCTACAAATGGTTTCCCGATACGCGGCGCAATCTCCCGGTCGCGCTGCTGCACCAGGGCAGCGCGCTCGGCTTGCTGATCGCGGGGCTCGCGATTCCGGTCGTCACGTCGCACTGGGGCTGGCGCGCGAACTTCGCGGTGCTGGCGGTGCTCGGGGCTGTGTGGTGCCTCGCGTGGGCGGTGGCCGGCGAGGAGGGCACGCTGTCGCGCGGCCCGCGCGCGGCCGGCGGCGAACGCGTGCCGTACGGGCGGCTGCTGACCGACCGCACGGTGCTCGGCAACTTCCTCGGCCATTTCGCGGCGAACTGGATTCTCGCGATGACGCTCACGTGGATGCCGACCTACCTGCAGCTGGGGCTCGGCTTCGGCCCGCACGAGGCGGGGCGCATGTTCGCGCTGTTCGTCGCGGTCACGTCGCCGCTCAGTCTCGCGCTGGCATGGCTGTCGCAAACCTTGCTTGCACGCGGCATGCCGTCGCGGCACGGACGCGGCACGTTCATCGCCGTCACGCTCGCCATCGCCGGCGCCATGCTGGCCATGCTGCCGGTGCCCGAGCTGCCGCGCGCGGCGAAGCTCGTGCTGCTGACGGTCGGCAGCGGCCTGACGCTGACGATGTACTCGATCGGCCCTGCGATGCTCGCCGAGGTGACGCCGGACGCACAGCGTGGCGGCGTGCTCGCGCTCAGCAACGGCTTCGCGTCGCTCGCGGGCCTCGGCGCGCCGGTCGTCACCGGGATGCTGATCGAGGCGAGCGGCGCGTCGGTCGCGCGCGGCTTCGAACAGGCGAGCGTCGTGTGCGGCGTCGTGCTGATCGCATGCGGCCTGCTCGGCGCCTGGTGCCTCGATCCGCAGCGTTCGCTGCGGCGCCTCGCGGGCGACACGGGGTGCGCTGCGCCGCCGGTCGGCGCGTGCGGCCGCTAGCGCCTGCCGCGCACATCGCTTCGCATTGCATCGCATTCGGCGTGCGGCCCGCCAGTCGGGCAGCGGCGCCTTTCGACGGGAGCAGTACCACGATACGCCGCGCGACGACGCGGCAGGAGGAGACATGAAGAAGATGATCGCGGCGGCGCTGATCGGCGCGCTGTGGGGGAGCGCGCACGCGCAGTCGAGCGTGACGCTGTTCGGTCGGATCGGCGGCGGCGTGCGCTGGGTTAACGGGCTGCCGGGCGGCAGTCAGGTCGGGTTCAACAACAACATCATCGCGGGCAACGAGTTCGGCATTCGCGGCAAGGAGGATCTGGGCGGCGGGCTGAAGGCGCTGTTCGTGCTCGACGGCGCGTTCAACAGCGGCACCGGTGCGCTCAAAACGTCCGGCACGCTGTTTTCTCAAGCGGCGTATGTCGGCCTGGCCGGCGATTTCGGCCGCCTGACGCTCGGCCGCCAGTTCAACGTCGCGGAAGACCTCGGCATCGCGCTCGATCCGCTCGGCGGGCGCGGGCAATCGCTCGCGGTCGAGCCGGGTGTGCAGTTCGACGGCAACTTCTTCACGCTCGACTCGCGTTTCAACAACACGATCAAGTATCTCGGGCAGGTGGGTGGCCTGCGGTTCGGTGCGAACTATTCGCCCGGCGGCGTCGCGGGCAGTTCGCATGCGGGCACCAGCTATTCGACTGCGGCGATGTACACGTATTCGGACCTGATGGGCGGCGTGTCGTATGCGAAGACGTACAGCCCCGACGGCTCGCAGTCGGCGCAGACGATCCAGGCAGGCGGCACGCTGCAGCTCGGCCGTGCGCGCTTCTACCTGAGCTACGCGTCGCTGAACGTCAGCGCGAACAAGGCCGGCGCGCGGTCGCGGCGCGACGATATCCCGTCGTTCGGCATCGTCGTGCAGCCGCTGCCGTCGGTGCAGCTGAGCGCGGCCGCGGTCTACGACCGTGCACGCAATCTCGGCAACGTGTCGGGCGCGGACGGTCACAAGCTGACGACCTACGCGATCGCCGAGTACTTCCTGTCGAAGCGCACCGAGCTGTATGTCGAGGTCGATCGCAACGGATTGACCGGTGCGTACATGCGCGATCCGGCGACGATCGCGGCGCTGAACCTGCGGCGCGGGGCGAGCGCGACGACCGGTGTGTCGATCGGGCTGATGACGCAGTTCTGAGGTTTTTTCAACGATTTTTCAGGAGAGTGAATCGATCATGCGGACTTCATCCCGACTGGCTGCGGCGCTGCTGACGGCGACATGCTGGACTGTCGCCGCCCACGCGCAACCCGATGCCGCGAGCGCGGCGGTTCAGGCATCGGCGGAAGCGGCCGTGCAGGCATCGGCGCAGGTGCCTGCGTCAACTGATCTGTCGCCGGCACAACGCAAGGCGGCCGACCGCAAGCTGAAACGCCGCGTCAGCACGGCGCTCGCGCGCACCAGGAACCTGAACGTCACGCGCATCCTCCTGCGGGTGCGCGACGGCGGCGTGACGCTCAGCGGCTCGGTCACGGATACGAACCAGGTGAATCTCGCGGCGGAGGTTGCGCGGCGTGTCGACGGGGTCGCGTCGGTGTCGAACCTGCTGCGCATCGACGGCCAGCAGCCGTGATCGCCGGGCTCGAGAGCGTTTTCTTTCCACTACGAGACATGATTCGATGCGAATTCATCGATGCTCTACCGCTACCCGGCGCGCTCGCCGGCTGGCCGACACCGTCGTGCTGGCCGGCGGGCTCGCGCTCGCCGCGATCGCGCCCGCTGCGCCCGCTGCAATCGACGCCGTCACACCGGGCATGATGCAGGGCTTCCCGCCGCCGGCCGAACAGGTCGTCAACAAGGCGAACGCATTCACGCCGGCGCGCCTGCGCTGGGCGTTGGGCAATACGCGGCTGCTCGCGCCGACGGCCGGCATTCGGCACGCGGCTTCGCCGATGCCGTTGCCCGAGCAGCCGGCCTCCGGCCTCGACACGCTGCCAGTGACGATCGGCGGCGAGACGCTGACGCTCGACGCCTACCTGCGCGCAACGCATACGGACGGCTTCATCGTCGTGCAGCGTGGCCGGATCGTCTACGAGCGCTACTTCGACGGCTTCCGGCCCGACCAGCCGCACGCGTGGGCGTCGATGACGAAATCGGTGACGGGCCTGCTGGCCGCGCAGATGATCGAATCCGGCGTGCTCGACGCGGGCGCGCCGCTCGCGCGCACGGTGCCGGAACTCGCCGACACGCCGTTCGGCGGCGCGACGCTGCAGCAGAACCTGGACATGGAAGTGCCGACCGCGTACGCACCGGGCATCCCGCCCGATCTCGGCCTGTTTGGCGCGGTCGGTCTGGTGCCGCACCGTGAAGGCGCGCCGGCCAGCATCGCCGAGTTCCTGCTGACCGTGCAGCGTGTGCCGGACGTGGCGCCCGGCAGCACGTGGTTCTACCAGAACGGCTCGCCGGAAGCCGTCGCGTGGGCGATGCAGCGCGCGACGGGGCAGTCGTGGAGCGCGCTGGTCGAGCGGTGGCTGTGGCGCGATTTCGCGGAAGACGATGCGTACGTCGTCGTCGACCGCAACGCGATGGCGATGGCGAGCGGCGGCCTGTACACGACGCTGCGCGATGCGGCGCGCTTTGCCGAGCGCGTGCGCACGGGGCTCGGCGGGGCACGCGGTGCGCTGCCCGCCGCGACGATTCGTACGGCACTGCAGCCCGCGCACAACGCGGCGCTGTTCGCGAAGGGCAACGTGATCGCGGGCAAGGACGGCTATGCGTATCGCGACTACTGGTACCAGGTGAACGACGGCGACGGCACGGTCGCAGCGGCGGGGCGGTTCGGCCAGTCGATCCTCGTCGATCCGAAGCACGCGCTGACGATCGTCAAGTTCTCGTCGTCGCCGGACTTCGCGCCGCGCGCGCTCGATGCGCAAGGCGCTGCGATACGGCCGCGTGCGGCGCTCGAACGTGGCGATGCGTTGAGCATGGTGGCGCGCGCGGTCGTCGACCGGCTGCGCTAGCGCGCTGCAACCGGGCGTGCCCGACGAGAGGGCGGCGTTGCATCGCCGCGCCTCGATCGCGTGGGCTATCGGCCCGCTTCGCACGGCGATAGTGCGATGCACGGGCTGTCAGGGAAAACCACATCGGCACATCGCCCGTCGCCGTTTCGTCAGCTTGCTTACGCACGCCATTCACGTCTGAGCAAAGCGCGCCGCGTCCAGCGGACTCGCGCGCTTTCGTTTCTCTTGCAGCGGCGCGCCGTCCCCGCTCCTCTCCCCGCCATTCGATTTTCAACTGACACCCAGTTGAACATTTCATTTCTTGATGTGATTGCGGCTGGATACCATCCAGCGACTGTCTATACAACCCGGTCGGCGCGTATGGGCAGGCTCAAAAAAAACACAACACACCGATGAACAGGTTTGGAGAAGGAGAAGACGGAGATGGTGCGAATGAAGGGCGGGAAGACGGGCGCCGCAGGCGTGGGCGCAGCCGTTGCCATGCTGTTTGCCGGCGCCGCGCACGCGCAGTCGACGGTGACGCTGTACGGGATCGTCGACGCGGGTGTGACCTACACGAACAACGCGAAAGGCCACGCACTGTGGCAATTCACGGGCGGCAATGAATCGGGCCCGCGCTGGGGCTTGATCGGCACCGAGGATCTCGGCGGCGGCCTGAAAGCGAACTTCCGTCTCGAGAACGGCTTCAACGTCGCGAACGGTGCGCTCGGGCAGGGCGGCCGGATGTTCGGGCGTTCGGCGTGGGTCGGCCTGAGCGGCGCGAACTGGGGCGCGGTGACGCTCGGCCGCCAGTACAACTCGACGCAGGACATCCTCGGCTCGTTGCAGATGAGCAGCTTCCTCGCTCAGTACTCGACGCACCCGTTCGACAACGACGACATCAACAACACGTTCCGCACCAACAACGCGGTGAAGTACGTGTCGCCGACGATCGCGGGCCTGCAGGCGAACCTCGTGTACGGCTTCTCGAACTCGACCGGCTTCGCGAACGACAACAGCTGGAGCGCGGGCGTCACGTACGTGAACGGGCCGCTCAACGCGGGCGCCGCGTATGCGCGCGTGAACCATCCCGCAGTCAGCACGAGCGGCGCCGTTGCTTCGGATAACTACTATCCGGCGTCGGAATCGGTGTTCGGTGCGAGCCTCGGGCACGCGATCCGCCAGCAGATCTGGGGCGCGGGCGGCAGCTACGCGATCGGGCCGGCCACGCTCGGCCTGCTGTACACGGGCTCGAACTTCGGGCAGGCGACGGGCGGCGCGCTGCGCTTCAACAACTACGAAGGCAGCCTGCGCTACATGATCACGCCGGCGCTGATGGCCGCGGCCGGCTACACCTATACGCAGGTCGCGCGCGCCAGCGACAGCGGCCACTACCACCAGGTATCGGCCGGCGTGCAGTACTTGCTGTCCAAGCGCACCGACGTGTACGTGAACGGCTTCTACCAGAAGGCGTCGTCGGGTATCGGCCACGCGTGGATCGACGGCACCGACAGCGCGTCGTCAACGACGTCGCAGGTGGCGGTGGTGGTCGGCATCCGCCAGAAGTTCTGATGTTCTGACGCACACGCGCGTCTTCCGGAGGAGGCACTCATGAAACTCAAACTGTTGCTGGCGGCATTGCCGTTCGTCGGGATGTACACGGGCGGCTCGCTCGCCGAGGTGCGGCCGCTGCTGTTCGGGCTGCCGTTCCTGCTCGTGTGGAACCTGATCTGGATGGCCGCGACTGCTGCGATCCTCGCGATCCTGTTCCATCTCGACGAGCGCGACGCGGCCCGCGCCGGCCGCTCGGGAGACGCGCGATGAACGCATCGATCCTCATCATCGCGGCGTTCGCCGTGTTCGCGCTGGCGATCGGCGTGATGGCGCGCCGCGGCCGCAAGCTCACGCTCGAGCAGTGGGCGGTCGGCGGGCGCGGCTTCGGCTCGCTGCTCACGTTCCTGCTGATGGCCGGCGAGGCGTTCTCGACGTTCTCGTTCCTCGGCGCGAGCGGCTGGACCTATAGCAAGGGCGTGCCCGCGTTCTACATCCTGTCGTACGGCTGCCTCGCGTTCGTGATCGGCTACTGGATGCTGCCGGCCGTCTGGCGTTACGCGAAGGCGCGCGGGCTCGTGTCGTTCGCCGACTACTTCGCGGCGAAGTACGACAGCCGCGCGATCGGCGTGCTGGTGTCGGTCGTCGCGGTGTTCGCGATGGTGTCGCTGCTGATGATCCAGTTGCGCGGGCTCGGCGTGATCGTGTCGGAGATGTCGTACGGGCTGATTCCGCAGGCGGCCGCGATCTGGATCGCCGCGACGCTGATGGCCGTGTACATGGTCGTGTCGGGCATCCACGGCTCGGCGAGCATCGCGATCTTCAAGGACGTGCTGATCCTCGCGATCGCGATCTTCCTCGGCCTGTACCTGCCGACGCATTACTACGGCGGCCTCGGCGCGATGTTCGCGAAGATCGACGCCGCGCATCCCGAACTGCTGCGCATGCCCGCGCACGGCTTCAACCTGAGCTGGTACAACTCGACGATCCTGCTCACGTCGCTCGGCTACTACCTGTATCCGCACGGCTTCACCGCGATCTACGTCGCGAAGGACGAGCGCGCGCTGCGCCGCAACGTGATCCTGATGCCGCTGTACCAGGTGCTCATCGCGTTCCTGTTCCTCGTCGGCTTCGCGGCCGTGATGACCGTGCATGGGCTCGAAGGCGCGCAGGCCGATCTTGCGCTGCTGCGCCTCGTGAAGCAGACGTTCCCCGCGTGGTTCGTCGGCATCGTCGGCGGCACGGGCCTGCTGACCGCGCTGGTGCCGGGTTCGCTGATCATGCTGAACGCGTCGACGACGATCGCGCGCAACATCTACCGCGAAGGTTTCGCGCCGAACGCGACCGACCGCGAGGTGACGCGCGTCGCGCGGATCGCGCTGCCAATCTTCACGCTGGTGGTCGTCTACTTCGTGCTGCGCGGCGGCGCGACGTTCGTCACGCTCGCGATCTTCTCGTCGAGCCTGCTCACGCAGCTCGTGCCGATGCTTGCTTCGAGCTTCCTGAAGCGGCCGTTCGGCACGCGTGAAGGCGCGTTCGCGGGGATCGCCGCCGGCGCGATCGTGATCGCGATGACGAACTACTATGGCGTGACGCTCGCGTCGCTGTTCCCCGGCGCGTCGACCACGCTGACGTCGATCAACCCCGGGCTCGTCGCGCTCGCGGTGAATGCAGTGGTGTTCATCGTGATCAGCGCGGGGCAGCGCAGGCTGAAGGCGCGGGTTGCAGCGCCGGTTGGTTCCGCGTGACGGCTGGACGGCAATGAAATCAATCGAACGACAACAGGACACTGTGCGATGACGACCGAGGACAACCGAGCGGACAGCCGCGAAGCGATCGACACGCTGATCGCGAATGGCTGCGTGATCACGATGGACCCGCAGCGGCGCGTGATCGAGCATGGCGCGGTTGCCGTGAAGGGCGATCGTATCGTCGCCGTGGGCGGCACCGATGAACTGCAGGCCCGCTATCGCGCCGCACGCACGATCGACGCGCGCCGCAAGGCCGTGCTGCCTGGCCTGATCGATGCCCACGCGCATGCGGGCCACGCGATGCTGCGCACGATCGGCGGCGCGGACGGCGACGCATGGTCGGCCGCGGCCGAGACGATCTACGCGCGCGCATCGGACGAGGCGTTCTGGGAAACCGAATCGCACCTTGCCGCGCTCGAGCGGCTGAAGGCCGGCGTGACGACGGGCGTGTCGCTGCTCGGCGGCGGCAACTCGATCATGCGCGTCGACGATCCGGTCTATGCACGGCGCCATTGCGATGCGGTCGTGCGCACCGGCACGCGCTCGATCGTCGCGGTCGGCCCGTCGCGTCCGCCCGCGCCGCGTGCTTATACGCGCCACACGCCGGACGGCAGCGACACGCGCGACATCGACTTCGACACGATGTACGCAGTGTGCAACAGCATCATCGACGAATGCCACGGCGATGCCGGCGGCCGGATCCGCATCGCGCTCACGCTGCCCGTGTACGGGCCCGAGCACGACCCGGAACTCGCGCAGTACGAGCGCGACTTCCGCGACCAGGCCGCGCGCTACGGCGGATTGGCGCGCGAGCGCGGGCTGACGTTCACGCAGGACGGCCACCGCGCGGGCACGCTCGCATTCGCGCATCGCGAACTCGGCTTGCTCGGCCCGACGTCGTTCATGTCGCACAGCATCGACCTGACCGACGACGACATCGCGGCATGCGTCGAAACCGGCACCGCGATCGTCCACAACCCGAGCGCGATCATGTCGATCATCGGGCGCTGCCCGGTGCCCGAGCTGATCGATGCGGGCGTGACGGTGGCGATCGCGTCGGACGGCGCGGCGCCCGATCGCGGCTACGACATGTTCCGCCATATGTGGCAGTGCATGCATTACCACCGCCGGCATTTCCGCGACCCGGACGTGCTGCCGCACGGCAAGGTGCTGGAGATGGTGACGATCGACGCGGCGAAGGCGCTGTCGGTCGATCACGAAGTCGGCTCGCTCGAAGCCGGCAAGCTCGCCGACATCATCCTCGTCGACCTGTTCCGGCCGCACATGATGCCGATGAACATGCCGGTGTATCGCGTGACGTGCTTCGCGAACGCGGCCGACGTGTGCATGACGATGGTCGGCGGAAGGGTGCTGATGGAGGATCGGCGCGTGTTGTCGGTCGACGAGCAGGCGATTCTCGAGCGCGTCGTGGAAGTGTCGGAAACGATGCTGGAGCGCAGCGGGTTGCGTCATTTGCTCGACGAGCCGGAGACGCTGTGGGGGCGCAGCCGCTATTAAAAGTTGTAACGCTCCAGGCGGTTCGTTCTGCGCAAGGTCGGTCCTGTTTGGGCCGACTTTTTTTTGAGCGATCCAGAATGCGGAAGCCTGGCCACCGACGCCTGACCGCCGAGAACGTTATGTGCCGGCGCAGGATGCCAAGGCATTCCCCTTGCGGGCAACCGAGGCTGCCATCGTCACGTGCACGCCGAATGGCATGGTGGACCTCTAGCGCTCGCAATGCAATCGCAGCCTCGGAAACAACATGGTTGAGAGTCGCTTCGTCCTCAAACTCGCCCCAGTGAGGCGATCAAGCATATCGAGCGTATCAGGTCGTCATTAACGTGCGCATAAACAATCGGACTGATTGTTTCGATGTTTTCCATGGCATCCTCATTTCCTAAAATGGGGAATTTTTCGATTTTGTCAAGTCTCCGCTATTTCCCGATTAAAACGATTGGGTATTGCCCCGGTATTAATGACGCAATAAAAATGAATTGTTGTGAATTGCGCTGATTGCCCGATTAATATTGGTCATGGCAAAGTAATTCTTTGTAACAAATGGCGTCGTTGATGCTTCTCGTGAAGCAGCGGCGTACTCGTACGCATTTTGTTGTTTTTATCCTGGTGCCGGCGATGGCTGGATAGTAGGGAGGGGGAGTGTTGCAATCGATGGTTGTCAGAATATTTCTGACCTTTATCTTGTTCTTGCTGACTTACGGAATCATTCGGTGGTTCGATGTAGTACCTGCAGGAACGTACTCGACAATCGTGTCGGGTGCCGTTGCTGCAGCGCTTGGGCAGTGGTTGTTTTATTTAATCGGACGTAAGAGGTGATAATTGAAATATGCTGAGAGTGGATTTGCATACGAAGCAGTCGGCGTATGCCGTGAGTTGACCGAAGAGGAACTCACGATCGTTGCTGGAGGGGGGAATGTCGGCGGGGCAATCATCGGCGGACTCAAGGGTTCGGTAGTCGGCGGCATTGGGGGCGCGCTTGGCGCTGCAGCCGTCGGAGCGCCTGTCGGCGCCGGTGGCATCAGTGGCATGGTGTCCGGTGGAATTGGCGGTGCCGTGGCCGGTTTTTCGGGCGGCGGAGGCGGCTGATCACGGGTCGGCAACCGTGAAACATAGCTGACGCCCGGGCGGCTGCGAGCGATTGCAGCCGCCTGTCTTCATACCCGATACCGATTGCATTGCATGGCTGAAAGAAGTGACTTCACTGATGATCTCATCAGAAAGAAATATGAGGAACTTGGGTGTGTCGCGAGTTTGATGCTTGCGAAATCCGCGGTATCGAATCACGAACTCGTTCGCCTGAATGCGTGGATTCTGCCGGCGATCGAACTCAGGCAGATCAAGATATTTTTCGATGCAAGCGGAAAACCGGTTGGCTTCGTCACCTGGGCATTTCTTTCGGACGATGTCGTCCGGATAGTCGAGCGCGGTGGATTTATCTCGCACTTGTCAGAATGGAATGAAGGGCGTGACCTCTGGTTAATCGATCTTTCAATTCGCCGTGGTGGATTGGCGGCCGTTTCCCGATTCATCAAGGAAAAATTCTCCCGCGAACACGACGCGTTCTTCTGGCTGACGCGTCGTGAGTCTTCGGGCTCGCGTGTTCGTAGAAAGGCGCTGTCGTGATACCGCACGCCTCGCGAGTGTGACTGCCGTCGCAAGCGACGGATCGAGATCGAAAATAATCAGAATGAAAGGGCAGGTGATGACGCTCAATGAGCTCGACGATGTATTTGTGCCGATCTTGGTAGAACGGGTCAAAGGGGCAAGCCTCGTCTACAAGAATGACGCCGAGGCGATAAGCACGCGCACGTTGGTCGACCAATGTGCCTTTATTCTCGCCACCCGCCCTCGCGATCGACGTGCCGAGCAGCAGATATGGCTGAGCGAGCGCTATGGCGGGGAAGAGATCGTCAATAACGGCGGCGGAGTGCGATGTGGCTTGTCGATCGATCTGCAGGTAAAGGGCATTGGAGCAAATCTGCTGCTGGGGTGCGATTCGGATGGCGCGCATTCAAATGGTCACTTGTCGCTGGTAGACGCGATCTATGAGGCGGCATGGAGCGAGATTCTCGAAGAGGTTGTTCCTTTCGGTGTGCAGCGGGTGGTGGCCGTTCTGAAAATCGCGGAACAGGCACATGTCGACGGCAGTGCACGCGCATTGCTGATCAGAAGGCCGGAAATCCGGCCCGCGCATTTCGAGCGCGCAATTTATTTCAAGCCGATTCGCGATGCATCGTGGCATCGCGAGGCGGATGTTCGTCGTGTCAGAAATTCGGTTCGATACCTGGGAGAGGTCCTGCCGCGACCGGCTGTCATTGCCGAGCAACAGTGGCTCGCCATGACGGACAAGGAGCGATTCTCCGCGGGGCTCGGTGAGTTCGCGCGTCGACTTGCAGCTCAACTGGCGTACATGCGATCCCGCTTCATGGCACATGGTTGCACGTCGTCGAACGTATCGATCGACGGACGTCTTCTCGATTTCACCTCCGTCATGTCGTTGCTGGCGTTTGGTGCGGAATCGCTGCCGGATCTGAAGGCCATCTGGAACAAGGCTTCGCGGGAGCATCTGCCGATCATGAAGAGTATTTCTTCGATATGTTTTTATGCGAACAAATACTGGATCAAGGATGACGCATTTTCTGCGCAGGTCCTCGGGTATGCGATTCGCGAGTTCTCGCGCGAATTCGATGTGAAATTTGCGCGATATTTTTTGTGCATGGCAGGGGTGCCGCACGTTCTCGCCGAAAAAATGGCAGACGTCCCGGTCGTGGCGGGCTGGATATCCGAAGTCAAATCGACACTGGTCGAGTGGGTTGCGCAGCTGGATGTCGAAGGCGGGCGGGACGAGCACGATACTCGTCTTTTCAGTCTGTCGGGGAAGTTCGACTGGCTGTCGTTTTGGGACTTCGTGCATGACGGCGTCGTTCGCCCGGCCCGATGGCCGCAGCCGCATCAGGCGCTGACCAGCGCATATGCGGAGATCCTTGGCCTGGTATCCGACCTGGGAAGCACGATGAACATCTCCGGTGATGCCCTGGTTCGCAGCTTCGGTATCAACAGGAAAAAGTACCTGGGTGCATCGGCCTGCCTGAATCGCGACGCGGTCAAGCAGATGCTGAAGGGAATCGTCGAAGCCGGCGAGGAGAGCGACGTCACCGACGAGTTCATCAACAGACAGAAGCGGCAGTCGCTGCTGGTATTGAGATACGAAGGCGGGATGGTCGTGGATGTCTGGCGAGAGAGCGATCTGAGGATCGAGTTTCTGTTGGTGGAAGACCGATTCAGGTTTGTGAATGGGAATGAAAGTGAAATGTACAGCCCCGAGGCGTTCGGCAGGATCGTACGGCAGCGCCACGAATTGCATTCGATGCTTGCCTTCTACGGCGAAGTGGAAATCGAGCGAATCTGCGGAAAAATGCCGCGTATTCAATAGTCTGGACAATGGGTGGGTTGGCATGCGCACACGGAACGAAGCCTTGGGTGTCGAGATGGCAGTCGGGGTTGCACGGCGGCATTGGCCGACAGGTCTGATCGTTTGATGTGCGCCAATTGATGTCCGTCTTTTCCTCGCTGTTCAGATCTGAAGCGCAGGCAGGCCAGCGCACGCCGACAGTTGGCGAGATCGTGCTCGTGCGCCCCGTGTCGCTCGGCATCCTGACGGTTGCCGCGACGTGCATGGCGCTTGCAGTCGTGATGTTGTTTGCGCTCGGCAGCTATACGCGTCGCTCGACGGTCGAAGGCGTCGTCGTCCCCGATACGGGCCTCGTGAAAATCTACGCATGGCAACCGGGCATCGTGCTGCGCAAGACTGTTGCTGAAGGCAGTCACGTGACGCGTGGTACGGTGCTTTACGCGGTGTCGACCGACCTGCAGAGCGCGGCCGAAGGGCGCACACAGGCGGCGCTGATCGAGCAGGCCCGCCTGCGCAAGCGCTCGTTGCTTCAGGAGATGGACAAGACGCGCGTGCTGCAGCAAGACGCGCGCGACACGCTGGAAGCAAAGGCCGCGAGCCTGCGGGCGGAGCTCGCACGCCTCGACGATCAGCTCGCGGGCCAACACGAACGTGCGGCGATTGCCGCCGACGGCGTCGCTCGCTACAAGCGGCTGCTGGCGCAGGACTACATCTCGACCGACCAGTTCCAGCAGCGACAGGCGGACCTGCTCGACCAGCAATCGAAGCTGCTCGGTTTGCAGCGTGATCGCGCCAGTGTGCAGCAGTCGCTCAAGGAAGCGGTCAACGAGATCGCAGGCATTCGTCTCAAGCAGCAGAACCAGCTCTCGCAAATCGATCGCAACGTGATCGAGATCGACCAGTCGCTGATCGAGAGCGAGGCGCGACGTGAGCTGGTAATCACGGCGCCCGAGACGGGGGTTGCGACTGCCGTGATCGCGGAACCTGGCCAGACGATCGATACCACCCGTCCGGTGGCGAGTATCGTGCCGGACGGGGCGCGTTGGCAGGTTCATCTATTTGTGCCGAGCAGGGCTATCGGCTTTGTGCGTGTCGGCGATCCGGTGCGAGTGCGCTATCAGGCGTATCCGTATCAGAAGTTCGGCCAGTACGGTGCGCATGTAACGTCAATCGCACGCACCGCACTATCGAGCGCCGAGCTGTCGACGAGCGGGATACACGATGTTTCTGATCGCGGCGGCGACGGTGCGTTCTATCGAGTGACCGCCATGCTCGACGCGCAGACGGTGACGGCCTACGGCAAACCTCAACCGCTTCAGGCCGGCATGGCGTTGCAGGCAGACGTCCTCCAGGAGCGCCGTCGGTTGTACGAATGGGTGCTTGAACCGCTTTATAGCCTGACGGGCAAACTCTGATTTCTTGGTCCCCCATGTTCATTCTCGACCGACTCTCGTTCGGCGTCGGCAGCAAGCTCCCGATGCTTTTGCAAACCGAGGCCACCGAATGCGGACTCGCATGCCTTGCGATGATTGCCGGCTATCACGGCCACCACGTCGACGTGGCGACGATGCGCGGCCGTTTTCCCGTTTCGCTGAAGGGGACCGGTCTCGGTCGCCTGATCGAAATAGCACGGCGGTTCGATCTCGGTACGCGGGCATTGAAGGTGGATCTCGATCGGCTCGATCAACTACGCGTGCCGTGCATCCTGCACTGGAACTTCAACCACTTCGTCGTATTGAAGGAGGTGTGCGGAAAGTTCGCGGTGATCCACGATCCGGCCCAGGGCGTCCGTAAGCTGCCGCTCGATGTACTGTCGGGTTCGTTTACCGGTGTCGCGCTGGAGCTGTGGCCGACCGGAAGCTTCGCGTTGCGCGATGCCGCGCCGGCCGTCAAGCTGCGCGCATTGCTCGGGCCCGTATCGGGCTTGTCGCGCTCGCTTGGCCAAGTGCTGTTGCTCGCGCTTGCACTCGAGATCTTTGCGCTGGTGCAGCCGTTCTTCCTGCAGTGGGTGATCGACGAGGTGGTCGTCGGCGCGGACCGTGACCTGTTGACCGTGCTCGCGCTTGGCTTCGCCCTGTTGCTGTTGATGCAGCAGGCGACGAGCGCAATCCGCGCATGGGCGCTGATGTACTTCGGCACGACCCTCAACGTGCAGTGGCGCGCCAATGCGTTTACGCACCTGCTGAGCCTGCCCATGCGCTATTTTGAGCGTCGCAGTCTCGGCGATGTCGTGTCGCGCTTCGGCGCGGTCGACACGATTCAGCAGACACTGACGACATCGTTCCTGAGTGCAGTGATCGACGGGCTGATGACCATCGTCACGTTGGCGATGATGTTCATCTACAGTCGTGTGCTCGGATGTGTCGCGCTTGTCGCGATGGGGCTGTACGCGCTGCTGCGCTGGCTCTGGTACCAGCCGCTGCGACGGGCGACCGAGGAGCAGATCGTGCGAGCGGCCAGGCAGCAGACCCATTTCCTCGAGACCGTGCGCGGCGTGAAAACGATCAAGCTGTTCAACAGGCAGGACGAGCGTCACGCGAGCTGGCTGTCGCTGCTCGTCGAGCAGGTCAACGCGGGGCTGCATGTACAGAAGCTGCAGTTGCTCTACCAGCACCTCAACGGCCTGCTGTTCGGTATCGAGGGCTTGCTGATCGTGTGGCTGGGCGCGCGGATGGTGATGGACGGTCAGTTCACCGTCGGCGTGCTGATGGCGTTCAATGCGTACAAGAGTCAGTTTGACTCTCGCGTCGGCAGTCTGATTGACAAGTATTTTGAAGTCCGGATGTTGCAGCTGCAAGGTGAGCGACTTGCCGACATCGTGTTCACGCAGCCTGAGCCGGACGCGGCGCTTCGACACGTGCCTGGCGAGTCGGACGATCTCCCGGCAGGCATCGAATTTCGCGAGATCGGTTTCCGCTATGCGGACGGCGAGCCGGCGGTGCTCGACTGCGTGTCACTGAAAATCGCTCCGGGCGAATCGGTTGCGCTCGTCGGACCTTCCGGCTGTGGCAAGACGACGCTCGTCAACGTGCTGCTCGGCGTGCTCGACCCGACCGACGGCCAGGTGCGGATCGGCGGCGTCGACGTCGACAGGCTCGGGCTCCGGCGGCTGCGGGCGCTTGTCGGCACCGTATTGCAGGACGACGTGTTGTTTGCCGGGTCGATAGCCGACAACATCAGCTTCTTCGATCCGGACGCCGACACGCAATGGATCGTCGAATGCGCGCGGCTTGCGGCGGTGCATGACGATATTGTCGAGATGCCGATGGGTTACAACACGCTCGTAGGCGACATGGGCACGGTGTTGTCGGGCGGTCAGAAGCAACGTGTGCTGCTTGCCCGCGCGCTGTACAAGCGCCCGGCGATTCTTGTGCTCGATGAGGCCACGAGTCATCTCGACCTTCAGCGCGAACAGCAGGTCAATGTGGCCGTCAGCGCGTTGCGGATGACGCGCATCATCGTCGCGCATCGCCCGGAAACGATCGCATCCGCCGATCGGGTCGTGACGCTGAGAGACGGACGGATCGTATCCGATCGGCCGACGGTGGCAACAGGTGCGCTCGAGGCGCTCGATGCGCCGAGCGCTGACGCGGCGGAACGCCATCTGCGGGTGGGGTCATGAAGCCGTGCCTGATCGCTGCCGTTTCGATTGCCATGCTGACAATGCCCTCTTGCGCCAATGCGCAAGCGATCGACGTGTTTCGCACACTTGACGATGTATCGGCAACGCCGGCCACACCGTTGTTGAGGGACGCGTCGTGCCGCGCAATGCCGGAAGATCGCCCGCTCGAACTCGACGACGCGATCCTGCGGGCAATTTGTGCGGCTCCGCAGGCACGCCGGGCATGGGCGGAAGCGCGCGTGCAAGCCGCGGCGCTCGGCGTCGCCGATTCCGCATACCTGCCGACGGTGAATGCGACGGTGGGTGTCGAGCATGACACCTTGTCCACGACCTACGACTACAGTGCATTCGGTGCGGGCGAGATACGCCGGTCGCAAAACACGTCGAGCAGGTACGGCATGCTGACCCTCAACTGGGTACTGTTCGATTTTGGCAAGCGTGACGCGGCTCGGAGGCGCGCCAGTGCGTTGCTCGTGGTCGCCGATGCCGTCCAGGACGAGGTACTGCAATCCGTGATCCTCAACGCCGCGCAGGCGTTCTACGCGCTACGCAACGCACGGGCGTCGCTCGACGCCGCGCGGCGTACCGAATCGATCGCGCAAGAAAGTTTCGTGCAGGCATCGGCCAAGCACGCCGCTGGCGCCGGGACGCTTGCCGACGAACTGCAGGCACGCACCAGCTATCGACGCGCCATGCTCGACCGAGTGAGCGCCGACGGCGAAGTCAAGGTCGCGAGCGGCGCGTTGGCGGTGACGATGGGCCTCGATGCAAACGTGCCGGTCCGGATCGATTCACCGGAGTTGACTGTGGAAGGTCAGGCCGAACTCGATGCCGGCGTCGACCAATTGATCGATGAGGCGAAGCGGCGTCAGCCGAAGCTCGCGGCCGCACGCGCGAGACTCGACGCCGCGCGTGCGAATGTCGATGCCGCGCGTGCGCAGGGCCGTCCGACCATCGCGCTGATCGGCAGCATGACGCAGAACAGTCCGTCGTACCAGCAGCAATCGGTGCCGGTCACGGGTAGTCGCGGCAGCACGATCGGCGTGCAGTTGACGATTCCACTGTTCGAGGGATTCGCATCCGGTTATCGCACCGGGCAGGCGCAGGCTCAGGCGGATGCACAGGAAGCGGCATTGCACGACGCCGAACTGCAGGTGTCGCTCGAAGTCTGGACGAGCTACCAGAGCCTGCGCGCGGATGCTGCAAACCTGTCCAACTCGCGGGAGTTGCTGGCGGATGCGCGGCGCGCACTCGATGTGGCACGCGGGCGCTACAAGGAAGGGGTGGGCACGTTTACCGAATTGCTGAATGCGCAGACGGCGCTTGCGGATGCGCAGAAGCAGCGCGTGCTCGCTGTGTCGAAGTGGCGAAGCGCGCGCCTGAAACTTGTCGCAAGTCTTGGAAAGCTCGATCTTTCTGTCAGTCAGAAATAGACGAGTTGTGTCCGGAGGTCCCGTTTGATCTTGCGAGCCATTTCCCTGAAATGCAGATATTGCACCGGTTCCAGGAGCGGGCCGGCGAGCCGCAGTTCGAGCTGCCTCGTCACGGTGACAGTCTGCCCGCTCGCTTGATAAGACGAAGCGTACGCACCGAGCGGCGACGATATTCGCGTGGCGGATGGCAATTTAGGGATCGCGATATGTTCCGGGAAAACGATGACGGTCATTTCGTCGATCAGACGACCGACATAGGGCATCGCATGGGTTCGCGCCGTCAATCCGTCTTGTTCGAGCGCTGCGCGGATACTGCTGAAGCTGCTCAATCCAACGGGAACAGGAATGGCGCCCGGCCCTGGAAGTAGCGCGTAATCGGGCAACTGGAACGTCGTTTCGTAAGAAAACGGGCGGCTCAGGTCGTTGATCCCACTGTGCCGGTAGGTTCCATTGCCGTCCTGCCCCGTAACCATCAGGACACGCGCGGCGGCCTGAGCCTCTTGCCCGGGGCGAATGGATGCGAAGATCTGTCGTGCAATCCAGTCGAACGGCCCCTCGTTCTCGATCCTGCTGGTGCCGGCGACATTGCCTTCCCGATCGAGCGTGATATGGGTGACGGTGCGAACGCGTGCGTTGTCGGGCGTGGAAACCGGAAGGGGGACGACGCGCGCCGAATGGTCGTGGTGCCGAATGACCAGCGCCGATTTGCCCAGCAAGGCAGTGGGCAGCGTACCGAATCGGGCCGAGGCGGCAGTCGAATCGACGAACAAATCGAAATCCGGAAGATAGGTGATCGCATGATCGAATATCCCCAGGGGGAGCGCGACCTTGGGCAACCAGTAGACGGAGCCGGAGTTGACCAGTACCGGCGAACTGCGGATGTTTTTCGAGCTGAGCAACGCTTCAAGCAGTGTGACGTGATCCTTGCAATCGCCATAGGCTGCTGCCAGGACCGTATCCGCGTCGTGCGGGATCACTCCGCCGTGACCCAGGTGAATGGCGACATACCGAATGTTCGTGCTGACCCAGTTATATAGAATCTCGGCCTGTTTCAGCGGGTCTGTCTCGCCTTCGGTCAATTTGTCCGCGAGTGCGCGAATGGACGGCGTTATCGCGGCCTGAGGGGCTGCGTGATGCAGATATGCCGCGCCGACGGCATCGAAATCGGGAAACGTCGTGACTGCCACCCGCGGGCTGTAATCGACTTCACTGACCGAATCGAATTCCGGCAGACGAGCGGGCTGTGCGGGAAGATGCCAATGCCAGCGCTGCCTGTCGGGATCGTCCGACGTAGTGCGCCCGCCAGGTAAATCGACAGCGTCGACATTCAACATCATCGAAGCCGGTGCATGAATCGTCAGTGCCGTCTTCTGTCGCGGTATTTCGCAACCGAAGTATTCCACCACCGCGAGGTGTCCGGGAAAAACCGGCTTCCTGAGGAATCGGCGATACCTCAGCGTAAGCGTGGCTCCGATGCCGACTGACGGGAACACCACGACCTTGACTTTGTTGTCGTCGAACATCGGCGCGCGCGCGCTCTCCGCCGTCTGCTGCTCGAGAATTCTGTCGGTGCTGACTTCCAGGCGCTCTCCGTCCGCAGTGGTCGTATATGCGCTTTCTACCGTGAGCGTTTCCAGCGATTCGCTGTAACGGAGCGAAATCTGACCATGTTCCTGAACGCCTTGGTCGGTCTCGATGCGCAATTGAAAGCAGACTTCCTGAATGAAGGTTCCGTCGGCATTGACGGTGTAGGAAATATCTTCGTTCAGGCAAGTTACATTGGGCTGGAATTGAGTGTGCAGCTCGAGTATTTCGGATTCTGGTGTCATCGTTGCGCAGATTGCCATGAAGATATTGAATCAGGACAGAATTGAAAAATGAGGCATGCCTGCGTTGCATGCAGAAAGGCGCGGCGCGGTTGAAATTCAGTGCAGTCGTTTATTGTGCAGAAATCCGTGTGACGCAACAAGGGTCGGCGAGAAGGTGGATGGTGACCTCGGTGAATCGAAGTCGACTCGCATGCCGCGTCTGGATTGTGGTCGAAATCAATGCAACCGGCGTGCGTCGGCGCGTCGATCGATCACGAGGAGTGCGACAGAATGTCGGAGAGACAGGCTGCGTTCCGTTCTTCTCCGGGTTTCGCGCCCTTTCGCGATTGACCGGAGCGTGTCAATCGCACCGGTTCTCGATCCATGGCGTCAACGACGGTAGATGAACTCCAGGTCGGTCGCTTCACCGACCTTGAAATCGTACGTGCCGACCTTCCTGAAACCGGCTTTCTCATAGAAGGCGATGGCCTTCGCGTTACCGGACCACACGCCGAGCCACACCGGGCCGGGGCGTTCCGTGGCCAGATAATCCAGTGCGGAATCGAACAACGCGCGCCCGGCGCCGGTCCCTTGCGTACCGCGCCGAAGGTAGATCTGATGGATCTCCCCCGACCCGTCGGCAACCTCCGGGTGCGGGAGCTTGCACGGCCCCGCGTGTGCATACCCCACCAGCCGGCCGTCGTCACTTTCGGCGACCCACGTGCGGCACTGGGGATCGTTGAGCTGGCCCGTGACCGTTTCCACCGAGTAGGCTTGAGTCTCGTACGCAGCCAGATCGTGCGGCGGGTAGTCGATATTGAATCCGTCTTGCAGAAAGGTTTCGCGAAACGTGTCGCGCTTCAATTCGGCAAGCGGGATGGCATCGGACGGCGTGGCAACGCGGATCAACATGGAGGATGGCTTGATTCGTGGGTCGGGCAGACAGTGTATCCCGGCTGACGAGAGGCTTGCGAGCGCGTGGTCGACATGCGTGCGAGCCGTGCCAGGGGCTGGTGCGCCCGAACCTGACCAACCGCAAGGCAATCTCGCCGATGCCGGTGGTTGACGGCGGACGGACATGCTAGGATTTCCGACAAACAACTTCGGAGACTGCCATGCCGTTCATCTGCGAAAACGTTGCATGCCGCGCCGTGCTGGCTCGCGGGCAGGTCAGGCCCCGTCAAGAGGACGCGGGGTGGTGTTTCTACTGCCCGGACTGCAACACCAGGAACGAGTTGATGTATGTCGACGTGGCCGGTGGCGCCGTCGAACTGGTTCAGCCGGAGCGGGCCAGCCCGCCGCACAAGGTGGTTGCAACGGCCCGGCCGTTGCAGGACGGCAAATACGCCGCGCAGTTGAGCGTTCAGCGGGCGCTCGCCGTGAAGGGAACGTACGCGGCCGAAGAACACTGGGATGAACTCGGTGTGTTCGGCGACGCGCAGGAAGCCGTCGCGCATGCGAAGTCGTTCGCCACCGACCTGTTGCAGCGAGCGGCGTAGTCGATATCATTCGGTCAACGAAGAAGCGGTGTCGCGCACGCATGCGTGACGCCGCTTTGCATTGTCCGTTCGTTCCCGTCAGTTGTAGATGTCGAACGAGAAATACTTCTTCGCGATCCGCTGGTACGTCCCGTCCTGGATCAGGCTCGCCAGCGCCTGGTTGATCTGCGTGCGCAGCGCGTCGTCATCCTTGCGCACGCCGATCGCCGAACCCACGCCGAGCGTCTTCGGGTCATGCAGCGCCGGCCCCGCGAATTCGAAGTTCGCTCCCTTGGCCGTTTTCAGGAAACCGAGGTCGGCCTGCACCGACGATTGCAGCGACGCATCGAGCCGCCCCGACAGCAGGTCCTGGTAGACGAGATCCTGCGTCTGGTACGTGCGGACGATCACGCCTTTCGGCTCCCAGTACGTGCGCGCATAAGTCTCCTGCGTCGAACCCTGCTCGACGCCGACGCTCTTGCCCTGCAGCGATTCGGGCGTCGGCTGCAGGTTCGAGCCGCGCCGCGCGACGAGCCGGGGCGGCACGTTGTCGATCTTGTCCGTGAACGCGATCTGCGTGAGGCGCTTCTCGGTCACGCTCATCGACGACAGCACGCCGTCGAACTTGCGCGCCTTCAGCGCGGGGATCATCCCGTCGAACGCGTTCTCGACCCACACGCAGCGCACCTTCATCCGTTCGCAGATCGCATTGCCGAGATCGATGTCGAAGCCGACGAGCTTGCCGTCGGGCGCGAGCGATTCGAACGGCGCATAGCTGGGGGCGACGCCGAGGCGCAGTACCGCCGGGTCTTTCGCGGCGGCGGCGCCGGCCGTCAGCGCGAGCGCAACGGCCAGAACGAGTTTTTTCATGTCTGTCTCCAATACCAATTGATGTTGTTTGTCGTGCAGCGAACCAGCGGCCGATGGGCGTGACTGCCCGCGCCCGGCCATGCGCGGGCGGCTGGACGTCGCGCCGGAAGCGGCCGGCGAAACGTCCGGATTCGAAGGGGGGCTTTAGCGGGCGGCGCCGGTGATGCGCGCCATGCTGTGCCGGTAGCCGGCGGGCGCGAACGCGGCATTCAGCGCGGCCATCGCGGCGATCACGCCGAGATGCATCCACCACGCGATCGCGAAGCCGCCGCCCGCGTCGCGCAGCCAGCCGATCAGCCAGGGGCTCGCCGCGACGGTCAGGAAGCCGATGCCCTGCACGAACGCGGCGAGTGCGCCGGCGAGCCGGGCATCGGGCAGGTGGTCGAGCGTGACGATCAGGCTCATCGAGAAGAAGCCGCCGAGACCGAGGCCGACGCTCGCGACCCAGAGCCACGGCGCGACCGCGGGCAGCGTCGCGAACCCGACGAAGCCGGCCGCCTGCAGCGCGAGCGTGAGCCACAGCGCGGCGCGACGGTCGGGCGAGCGTTTTGCGAGCATCGGCATCGCGAGCGCGCCGGTCGCCTGGAACAGCGCCATCCACGCGAGCAGGTTGCCGCTCGCTTGCGGACTCATGCCGATGCCGCGGTAGAACGCGGGCAGCCACGCGACGAGGCTGGCGTAGCCGCTGTTGCTGAGCCCGAAGAACAGCGCGAGCTGCCACGCGCGCGGAATGCGGGCGAACGCGGTGAGCGGGGCCGATACGGCCGTTGCGCGCACGGCGTCGCGTGGCGCCTTCGCCCGCCACAGCGCGAGTGTGACGAGCGCGGGCGCGGCCCACACGGCGAGCGCGAGATGCCAGCCGCCCTGCGCGGCGAGCCACGCCGCGGCCGAGT
>NZ_VWWH01000025.1:0-75557 GCF_011753045.1 Burkholderia sp. Ap-955 | reverse complement strand
CCCGCCGGTGCGCGGCCCGCGGGGGCCGCTGCCGCCCGGGCGCGAGCCGCCCGTGTCGAGCTGGATCGTGGAAATCGCGCGCTTGTAGATGCCTTGCAGACCCACGGGGGTGCGCAGCATCACCAGGTACTGGTCGAACGACTCGATACACCCCGTCAGACGAATGCCGTTGACGAGATAGATTTCAACGCGCTTACGTTCCTTGCGCGCCGAATTGATGAAGTCGTTTTGCGGATGGGATTCTGCGGGATTGGCCATTGAGGTGCGGCAGGAGCCTGCGTCAGAGAATATGTTGTGCGTGTGTGTGGCGTGTTCGTCCACAAGCCGTTTCGCGGAATTCTACCCTGTTCGATCGGGGAGCGCGAAGTCGTGATTGTGTCGAACCGTAACCCACTATAGACGTTCCAGCGCATTTTCGCGATTCGGCCGAACGGCAAATGCCATTTCGTTACGCCGCGTTACGACTCTCGCAATGGCGTATCACCTTGGTTCGCGCGCGACGCTTATATTGCTTCGCGCGAGCCGGGCGGGCCGGTATATCAGGGATTCAGAACATGAACAAGAGGCAATGGGCAGGGTGGGTCGGGAGCGTGGCGTTGCTGGCCTCCGGCAGTGCGATGGCGGGGCATGTCGACCTGTCGGTCGGCATCGGCGTACCGGTCGCGCCGGTCTATGTCGAGCCGGCGCCGGTCTATGTGGCGCCGCAGCCGGCCGTCGTCGCCTATCCGGGCTATGGATACGGCTACGACGGCGATGACGACGACGATCGCTATCGCAAGTGGCGCAAGCACTATTACAAGCATTGGCATCGGCACCACGGCGACGACGATGACGACTGAGCCCGGGATCCACCCCGCCGGCGCGCATCAGAACGCGTAGTCGGGGTTTTTCGGGTCGAATGCGGTGTCGTCGAGCGTCGCCGGCGCGATTTTCTCGATGACGATCCGCTCGAAGATCCTGCCGTCGTTGTCATACGACTCGACGGTCCGGAAATAGGGCGCGTGCAGGTCGAGCCCGAGAACTTCCTTCTTCGCGTAGAACTGCGGCCGGCCGGTCGGTGTTTCGTAGGTGAGCGTAACGACACGCACGCCGTTGATCGTTCTGGCTTCCACATCGGTCGGCCGCTGCACGCCGGCTTCCAGATATTTCTTCCCTTCGGTCAGGTACAGGTTCGTGATGAATTCGGTGCCGAGATCCTTCACCTGGTGATTCGACTGGGCGCGCGCGAGTGCGCCGTCGATGGCCGTCCACAGCGGAATCTTGCCGAGCAGGCCGCCGAGGTGGCCGTACATCTCGTCCTTGCGCTGCGTCGTGTCGTAGATGGTCTCCTGTCCGGCATGCGCGCCGCCCGGCAGCCATTTCGCATAGACGCGCAGCGGCTCGCGGGTGGTCTTCACGAGCATGCGGTCGGGCGTATCGGACCATTTTCCGCTGATGCGTTCCTGGCGCACCATCGTGAACTGGTAGGACGGATAGCCGTTGGGACCGTTACGGATATAGAGCGGCACGGCGAGCGGATCGAGTGCCTTGAAGAGCGCCGTGAGCGTGGCGTCATCGAGTTGCGCGAGCGTGCCGCGCTGCGCGGCCGTGCGCAGCCAGCGTGCCTGCTGCGCGACAGGCTCGCGTACGACTTTCGCGAGATTGGCCGGCAGGGCGATCTCCTGCGCCGCGCTCACGGCGCTGGCCGCTTCCTGCGCACGCAGGCCACTCTGGGCGAGCGACAGCATGCACGCGACTGCCACGGCGGCGGCATGCCGCGCGTGGCGCTTCTTTCCTTCGTTCATCGACGGCGTCTCCCGGGGCGATGGATCGTTCAGCCTTGCTTCGCGGCCTTGATTTTGGCGAGTTCCTCGTCGCGCAACGCACGGCGCAGGATCTTGCCGACGTTCGTCTGCGGCAGCGCGTCGCGGAACTCGACGAATTTCGGCATCTTGTAGCCGGTCAGGTTCTTGCGGCAGTGCGCGAGCACGTCGTCGACCGTCAGCGACGGGTCGCGGCGCACGACGAACACCTTGATCCGTTCACCCTGCACCTCGTCAGGAATGCCGATCGCCGCGGCTTCGCTGATGCCCGGATGCATCACCAGCACTTCCTCGATCTCGTTCGGATACACGTTGAAGCCCGACACGAGGATCATGTCCTTCTTGCGGTCGATCAGGCGGATGAAGCCGCGTTCGTCCATCACGCCGATGTCGCCGGTGCCGAGCCAGCCGTCGGCGTCGATCACCTTGGCCGTCTCGTCGGGGCGCTGCCAGTAGCCGCGCATCACCTGCGGGCCACGCACGCACAGCTCGCCCGGTTCGCCGACGGGCGCCCAGGTGCCGTCCTCGCGGCGAAAGCGCACGAGGGTGGACGGCGCGGGCAGGCCGATCGAACCGCTGAACGCGGCCATGTCGTTCAGGTCCACGGGGTTCATCGTGACGATCGGCGAGCACTCGGTCAGGCCGTAGCCCTCGACGACCGGCCGGCCCGTCACCTGTTGGAAGCGCTCGGCGACCGCGCGCTGCATCGCCATCCCGCCGGCCATCGCGAGCTTCAGCTTCGAGAAATCGCGCTTGCGGAATTCCTCGTTGTCGAGGAACGCGTTGTACAGCGTATTGATGCCGGTGATCCCGGTGAACGTCTCGTTGCGAATGATCTTCATCACCATCGTCATGTCGCGCGGGTTCGCGATCAGGATGTTGCGCCCGCCGAGCCCCATGAAGATGAAGGCGTTCACCGTCAGCGAATAGATGTGATACAGCGGCAGCGGCGTGAGCACGGTTTCGACGTCGCCCGAGACCTGGTCGGCGATCCAGGCCTTCGCCTGCAGCAGGTTCGCGATCAGGTTGCCGTGCGTGAGCATCGCGCCTTTCGCGACGCCGGTCGTGCCGCCCGTGTATTGCAGGAACGCGAGGTCGTCGCGCGTGATCGGCACCGGCTGCGGCTTGCCGCGCGCACCGAGCGCGAGGGCGGAACGCAACCGGATGGCCTGCGGCAGATGGTAGGCCGGCACGAGCTTCTTCACATGCTTCAGCACGAAATTGATCAGGCGTCCTTTCGCATTGAAGCCGTCGGCGAGCAGGTCGCCGAGCGCGGTGACGACGATGTTCTTCACCTGCGTTTCCGGCAGCGCGTCCTGCAGCGTGCGCGCGAAGTTCTCGAACACGACGATCGTTTGCGCGCCGCTGTCCTTCAGCTGGTGTGCGAGTTCGCGCACGGTGTAGAGCGGATTGACGTTGACGACGATCGCGCCGGCCTTCAGCGTGCCGAACAGCGCGACCGGATACTGGAACGTGTTCGGCAGCATGATCGCGACGCGGTCGCCGGGCTTGATGCCGATGCTTTGCAGGTACGACGCGAACGCGTCGACTTTCTGCGCGAGCGTGCGATAGGTCATCGATGCACCCGCGCTCACGTAGGCGACGCGCTCGGCGAAGCGGCTCGTGCATTCGTCGAAGAACTGCACGAGCGACGCGTATTGCGTGACGTCGATGTCGTGCGGGACGCCGGGCGGATATGACGCGTACCAGATGCCGTCGGTATTCGGCGGAACCTGGGCCGCTGCGGTTGCTGCGGAAGATGACATGACGAGTCTCCGGTCTTTGCTCTCGGCGAGGGTGGGCGCTTCGGCGCCGGCCCGTGCCCCGTGCCGCACGGTCGATCGACGGGGCGCCTCGACGCCCCGCACGACCGTGCGTTTCAATCAAATCGTGAACAGGACGCCGCGCGTGGCCTCACGCGCTCAGTTCGTGGAATGCAGCGTCGCCGCATCGACGGGGCGCGCAGCCGACTGCGGCAGCCCGAACGCTTCGCTGGCCCCCGCGTCGTCGAGCACGGCCGCGAAGATCGACAGTTGCGCGCTGTCGGGCATCGGCGCTTTCAGCGCGGCGACGATCAGCGACGACAGTCGCGCGATCATCTGCACGTCGTTCATCGTGCGGCCTTGCGAGAACTCGTCGATCAGGCTTTCCGTTTCGGCGCCCGCGAGCGCGCCGGACAGTGCGCCGATCGCGAAGTGCAGCCGCCAGCCGAGCTCCGTGCGCGGCAGGTGCGGCAACGCGCGCTGGAACGCGTCGAAGAAGCGGCCCGCGACACTCGCATAGTGCGCGGTCAGGAAGTTGCGCACGAACGGCGACGGATCGGTGTACGCACGGCCGATCAGGCGCAGGAAGCCGGGCCCGCCGCGTTCGGGATTGCGCGAGGCCTTCAGCGCGGGAATGAACATCGCGCCGAGCACGTGCTCGCAGGTGATGTGTGTGCCGAGTTGCGCATCGAAGCGGTCGAGAATGCCGAGGCGCTCCTGGTTGAGCTGGTCGAGCCGGCGCGACAGCATCGCGTGGATCAGCGCTTCCTTGCTGCCGAAGTGGTAGTTGACCGCGGCGAGGTTGACCGCCGCGCGCGAGGTGATCTGCCGCATCGACATCGCCTCGAAGCCATGCTCGATGAACAGGTCCTCGGCCGCATCGAGGATGCGCGCCTTCGTCCCGCCGGTCTGCCGCGTGCCGGATGACCGTGCCCCGGACGGCCGTCCCGCGGATGGCCGCCCCTCCTGACTTACTGCCATGTCCCGCCTCCCATGCCGGTCGCCCGGCCGCGAACTGGTGATTTGTTTGTCTGATTCAAACAGTCGTTTTTATTAAGATAAAAAATCGCGGACCGAGCGGGCAAGCGGGGAATCTGGACAAATTCCTCTAGTTCGATGTGCGAATGCGGAAAGTATCGCGCGTGCCCTCGACAGGACGGGGCATGCGCGATGATGCGGTGCGGCAATGCGCGGGTTCAGGTGACCGTGCTACGTGTATTGACCGATTGCGTCATGTCGATGCCGCGCCGCTCGCGGCTGAACTGGATCAGCACGGCGATCACGACGGCGACGATGCCGGCCACGAGCGCGAGCGCGAAGCTGTAATTGTTGTTGTTCGAAACGGCGAGCGAGGCCTGCATCGTCGCGTTGCCCGACGCGAGCAGGTTGCCGAGCTGGTAGACGACGCCGGGGAAGGTCGCGCGGATCTCGTCGGGCGAGATCTCGTTCAGGTGAACCGGGATCACGCCCCACGCACCCTGCACCGAGATCTGCATCAGGAACGCCCCTGCGGCGAGGGCAACCGGGCCGCTCGAGAACGCCCACAGCGGCAGCACGGGCAGGGCGATCAACGCAGCGATGAAGATGGCGCGACGGCGGCCGATCCGTTCCGAGATCGCGCCGAACGACAGGCCGCCGACGATGGCGCCGATGTTCAGCACGATCGTGATCCACGACACGGTATGCGGATCGAAGTGATGCTGTTCGCGCAGGAACGTAGGATAGAGATCCTGCGTGCCGTGCGAGAAGAAGTTGAATGCGGTCATCAGCACGATCGCGTAGATCGTGAGTTTCCAGTTCTGCTTCAGCGTGGTGCCAAGGCTCGGGCGCGGGCGCTTTTCCATCTGCTTCCATGCCGGCGATTCGGGCACGTGCGAGCGCACGTACAGCACGAGCAGCGCGGGCAGCACGCCGACCATGAACATTCCGCGCCAGCCGATGTACTGGTAGAACAGGCCGAACACCACGGACGCGAGCAGGTAGCCGCTCGGATAGCCGGCCTGCAGCAGTCCCGACACGAAGCCGCGCGCATGGGTCGGCACGGTTTCCATCGTCAGTGCGGAGCCGACACCCCATTCGCCGCCCATCGCGACGCCGAACAACGCGCGCAGCACGAGCAGCGCGGTCAGGCTCGGCGCGAAACCCGATGCGAGTTCGAGCAGCGAGTAGCAGGCGATGTTGACCATCAGCGTCGGGCGGCGGCCGAAGCGATCGGCGAGCCGGCCGAAGATCAGTGCGCCGAGCGGGCGCATCGCGAGCGTCAGGGTGAGCGCGAACGCGACGGCAGGAATCGTCGACCCGAATTCGGCGGCGATGTCCTTCAGCACGAAGACCATCAGGAAGAAATCGAACGCATCGAGTGTCCAGCCGAGGTAGGCGGCGATCGTGACGTTGCGTTGTTCGCGGGTCCAGCTCATGTCCGAGGTCTCCTCGTTGGCTTGCGCGCTTACGTTGTGCATGCGGATGCCGGCCCGGCTTGCGCGCGGTGCGGGGGCATTGATCGAGTGTAGGCCGCGGCGTCGGACGATGTGGGGCGCGATAACGTCGAATCGGGAATAATCCCTAGGAAATGAACTGTTTCGGAAACGGCAATGCCGTCGCACGAAACCGGCGACAGGCATCTGTATCATTCCGGAAGGCTGTTTGTATCTGTTTTGTAATGCGCCCGGTGCGCATCGTCACCGAATCAGGAGTCCCGATGACCGAACGTTCCGCCGCCACGCTGCCCGTGCTCGAGACTGCCCGGCTGTGGCTGCGCCCGCGAGTGCTGGCCGATCTCGACGCGTGCCTCGCGATGGATCGCGATCCCGAGGTCACGCGGCACATCGCGGGCCCGTGGCACGATCCCGTCGAGCATCGGCGCTTCGTCACGCACCGGATCACGTGTAACTATCCGCCGGGCCTCGGCTACTGGTCGATCTTCGAGAAGGCCGCGCCCGATGCATTCATCGGCTGGATCCTGCTGATTCCCGACTACGTGGACGGCGCGCACGACGTCGAGATCGGCTGGCGGCTGCTGCGTGCGGCATGGGGGCGCGGCATCGCGAGCGAAGCCGCGGCAGCCGTCGTGCGTCACGCGTTCGACACCGTGCGCCTGCCGCGCGTGATCGCCGATATCGCCGAGGCCAACAGCGGCTCGCTGAATGTCGCGCGCAAGCTCGGGATGCGTCGCGTGAGCGTCGTGCACGATGGCATTCCTTACATTCGACATCGTCTCGAGCGCAACGATCTGCGCGCGTAGCGCGGCGCCGTGCGAGGGCGGGGCGTCGGGCGGTTGTCAGAGATCGTCAACCGGACGCGTATCGAGGTCATGACGTATTAACGGCTCGCGCGATCAGGAGTATCGTTGCCGGAATTTCGCAACATGGGGTACGACCATGGCACTCGGCAACGATGTTCACCTGATTCCCGTCAAGCTTGAAGAACTGCGTCCCACGCAGATGACGGTCGGCTATCGCGAAGTCAAGGCGAAGCGCAAGCACTGGAAGGCGCTCAGCAAGCGCGCGCGCAAGGCCGCGATCGATTCGCACTGGTTCCCGGCGGTGCTCGGCCCGGACGGGCTGCACTACATCACCGATCACCACCACCTCGGCCTCGCGCTGATCGAGGAAGGCGAGGCACGCGTGAACGCGATGCTGCTGAAGGACCTGTCATGGCTCGACGACACGATCTTCTGGCGGATGATGGAACACAACCAGTGGGTGCATCCGTTCGGTGCGGACGGCACGCGCCGCGACTACGCGAATCTGCCGAAGGCGCTGACGGGGCTCGTGGACGATCCGTACCGCAGCCTTGCCGGCGAACTGCGTACGGCGGGCGGCTATGCGAAGGATGCGACGCCATTCAGCGAATTCCTGTGGGCCGACTACCTGCGCCAGCACGTGTCGCTCGACCAGATCCGCAAGAACTTCGCGAAGGCGCTCGACATCGCACTGCATCGCGCGCATGAGCAGGATGCACGCTATCTGCCCGGCTGGTCGGGCGTCATCGCCGTCAAGCCCTGACCGCCTCATGACGACCGCCCCGATCCGCCCCGATGCCGGCCCGCAGCATGCCGACCATTTCGCCGCGCTCGACACGGCCTCGCCGCCGCCCACGCGACGCATCGGCCTCGATGCGCTGGCCGGCCTGTCGATCGCGGGGCTGCTGATTCCCGAGGCGGTCGCGTACGCGGGGCTGGCGAACCTGCCGCCGCAGGCCGGTCTCATCGCGTTGCTGTCGGGGCTCGTCGTCTATGCGCTCACCGGCAGCAGCCGCTTCGCGATCGTGTCGTCGACGTCGTCGTCGGCCGCCGTGCTCGCGGCGACCGTGCTCGCGGAGTCGGGGATGGCGCTCGCCGCGCAGCTCGCGCTCGCGGCGGCACTCGTCGCGATGACCGGCGTGCTGTTCATCCTGGCCGGTGCCGCGCGGCTCGGCGGCATGTCGGACTTCGTCGCACGGCCGGTGTTGCGCGGCTTCACGTTCGGCCTCGCGCTGACGATCGTCATCAAGCAGTTGCCGAAGATCCTCGCGATTTCCGTGCAGCACAGCGATGCGCCGCATGTCGCGCTCGACCTGATCACCGGCGCGCCGCATGCGAATCTCGCGAGCGTCGTACTCGGGGCGATCGCACTGGCGTTGCTGTTCGCGCTCGGGCGGAGCTCACGCGTGCCCGCGACGCTCGTCGTGATCGTGCTGTCGATCGCAGTCGGCTATGCGATCGACTGGCAGCGATACGGGATCGCGATCGTCGGCCATATCGATTTCAAGCATATCGAGTTCGGCCTGCCGACCCTCGACCGCAACGCGTGGATGCAGACCATCGAGCTTGCGTTCGCGCTGATGCTGATCCTGTACGCGGAATCGTACGGGTCGATTCGCAACTTCGCGCTGAAGCATGGCGACAGCGTGTCGCCGAACCGCGACCTCGTCGCGCTCGGCTGCGCGAACCTCGTGTCGGGCCTGCTGCACGGGATGCCGGTCGGCGCCGGCTATTCGGCGACCTCGGCGAACGAAGCGGCCGGCGCGCAGTCGCGCTTTGCCGGCCTGTGGGCGGCGGGCGTGGTCGCGCTGATCGTGTGGCTGCTGCTGCCGCAGCTCGCGCGCACGCCGGAGCCCGTGCTCGCGGCGATCGTGATCTTCGCGGTCAGCCACTCGCTGCATCCGTCGGTATTCCGGCCGTACTGGGCCTGGCATCGCGACCGGCTCGTGGTGATCGCCGCGCTGCTCGCGGTGCTCGTGCTCGGCGTGCTGCACGGGCTGCTCGCGGCCATCGGCGTGAGCCTGCTGCTGACGCTGCGCAAGCTGTCCGAGCCGAACGTCAGCGTGCTCGGCAGGCTGCGCGACAGTCACGATTTCGTCGACGTGGCGAGCCATGCCGAAGCGAAGCCGGTGCCGGGCGTGCTGATCGTGCGGCCCGAGGCGCAACTGTTCTTCGCGAATGCGGACCGGATGCTGAACCGCGTGCGTGCGCTGATGAAGGCCGCGCCGGACGCGCACACCGTGATGCTGAGCCTCGAGGAAACGCCGGATGTCGACAGCACGACGATCGAGTCGTTGCGCACGTTCGCGGCCGAATGCACGGCGCGCGGGTTGCGGCTCGCGATCGTGCGGCTCAAGATGCACGCGCTGCACGCGTTGCGCCGCGCGGCCGACGATACGCTGCACGACGATGCGATGTCGGAACTGAGCGTCGACGAGAGCCTGCAACTGCTGCAGGCCCGGATGCCGCCGGACGGCAGCGACGGCACGACCGCCGCGTGATGAGGCGGCGCGCCGGCGCGCGCTATGGCGAAACCACGGCGTCGGCGGAGCGATCGATCATGGCGGTCACTTCGGCCGCCGTCGGCGCATAGGCGCCTGCATGCGCACAGGCGACCGCCGCGCACGCGGCTGCGTAGCGCAGATGTTCGGCGGCTGATGCATCGGGACGCGCGAGCTGGCTCGCGAGCCAGCCGCCGATGCTCGCATCGCCGCAGCCGACGGTGTCGGCCACGTCGGTCGGGAACGCGGGCTGGAACAGCACGATGTCGCGATGCAGGAGCTGCATGCCGGATGCGCCGCGCGTGACGAGCATCGCGGCGTCCGGCGCCCACGCGCGCAGTTGCGCGAGTGCGGCGGCTTCATCGAGTTCGGGAAACAGCCCGCGCAGATCCTCGTCGGATACCTTGATCCAGTCGGCGAGCCCGGCCAGCCGGCGCAGTGTGTCGCGATACGACGGCGCGGCCATCGGTGCGCGGAAGTTCGGGTCGAACGAGATCCGCTTGCCGGCCGCCCGCGCAGCCTGCGCGACGTCGATCAGGCGCGACGCCAGCGGCTCGCGCACGACGCCGAGCGAACCGACGTGCACGATCTCGGCGGCGTCGAGTGCGCCGGCGGGCAGGTCCGCCGGATCGAACGCGAGATCGGCGCTGTTCTCGCCGATGAAGAAGTAGTGGGGCGGCTGCTTCGACACGACCATCGCGAGCAGCGGCGCGCGATCGACCTGCCGGATGAAGCGCAGGTCGAGCCCCGCGTCGGCGCTCTTGCGCATCAGCTCGTCACCGAAGGTGTCGCGGCTGACCGTGCCGGCGAAGGCCGTCGGCACGCCGAGTCGCGCACCGACGCGCGCGACGTTCCAGCATGAGCCGCCGGCGACGCTATGCCAGTGCTGTGCGTCGTCGCGGATGAAATCGGTCAATGCTTCGCCGAATACGATCAGGCGGGGAAACGTCGTCGTCATGTCGAAACCTTGTGCCGCGGCGGGGTGCGCGGCGATGCAGCGATTGATCTGAAACGGCGGGCAGTGCAGGCCGTCGCACGCTGCGACGCGGCCCGGCACTGCCCGGTCGTGCGGACGGGGGGCGCGATTAGCGCGGGGCGCTCCAGCCCTTGTAGCTCTTCACGTTGTCGCGCGTGATGAGCGTCGGCTCGATCAGGATCATCGGATTGGCCGGCTTCTGGCCGTTCATGATGCCGTAGCCGACGTTGACGGCCTGCTGCGCCATCGCCCAAGGGTCCTGGCTCGACGACGCCTGCACGAGCGTATTCGACTTGAGCGCGACCTCGATATCGGGCGCACCGTCGACCGACGTGATCACGATGTTCGGGCGGTTCAGCTGTTTCGCGGCGAGATCGCTGCCGATCGCCTGCGGGTCGTTGATCGTGAACACCGCGTCGAGCTTCGGAAAGCGCGTCAGATAGCCCTGCATCGCATTCATCCCGCCTTCACGCGAGCCCTTGCCGTCCTGGTCGCTCGACAGCACCTTGATGCCGGCGCTTTTCGCGAGCACGGTCTTGCAGCCGTTGACGCGATCGATCACGGCCGACACCTGCGGGCCGTTCTCGATGATCACGTTGCCCTTGCCGTTGAGTTTCTTCGCGATGAAGTCGCAGGCCAGCTCGCCGGCCTTCACGTTGTTGGTCTGCACGGTCGCGTTCGCGCCGGCCGCCGCGACGTCGACCGCGACGACCGTGATGCCGGCCGCCTGCGCCTTCTTCACCGCCGGCTCGATCGCCTTCGGATCGGTTGCGTTGAGCAGGATCATGTCGACGTGCGCGGAGATGAAGTTGTCGATCTGCGTGAACTGCTTGTTCAGGTCGTAGTCGGCCGACACGGCCGTGACTTTCGCATTCGGGTTGAGCTGCTTGGCGCGCGCCTCGGCGCCCTTGACGATCGTGACGAAGTACGGGTTGCCGAGCGACCCGACCGTGACGCCGATCGATTTGAGCGGCTTGTCGGCCGCGTGCGCGGCGGAAGCGCCGAAGGCGAGTGTGCAGGCGACGGCGGTCAGGGCGGCTTTGTGCTTGAACATGTCGTTGTGTCTCCGTGAAGTTGCTTGGCGGGCGGGCGCAGGGATCGGCCTGCGCCGCCAGGTTGAATGGACGGGCAGGGGCTCAGGTACGGGCCGAATCGCGCTGGCGGTAGCGGTCGAGCGCGACGGCGCCGATGATCACGAGCCCCTTGATGATGTACTGCCAGATGTCGGACACGCCGAGCAGCACGAGCCCGTTGGTCAGCACCGCGATGATCAGCGCACCGATCAGCGTGCCGACGATCGAGCCGACGCCGCCGACGAAGCTCGTGCCGCCGAGGATCACCGCGGCGATCGCGTCGAGTTCGTACGACTGGCCGAGCTGCAGGCCGTTGGCCGCATAGAGCCGCGCGGCCGACATCACCGCGCCGAGGCCGGCGAGCAGCCCCGACGCCGCGTACACGAACAGCTGGATCGCCCGCACGTTGATGCCCGACAGGCGGGCGGCTTCCGGATTGCCGCCGACCGAATAGATACGCATCCCGAGCACCGTGCGGCGCAGGATGAACCACGAGATCGCGATTACCGCGCATGCGATCACGACGAGCCACGGCACGCCGAGGATCGTGCCATTGCCGATGAACGCGAACGGCAGTTGCGGATTGAACACGGTCGTGTCGTTGCCGATCAGGCGCGCGACGCCGCGCACGGCCGTCATCGCGCCGAGCGTGACGATGAACGGCGGCAGGCGCAGGAACGAGATCAGCCCGCCGTTGATCGCGCCGAACACGAGGCCGACGACGAGCGCGAACGGCACGCCGAGCCAGCCCCAGCCCGGGATGGTCGACGCGAGCAGCGCCGCGACGGCCGCGGCGGCAAGCACCGAGCCCACCGACAGGTCGATGCCGCCCGTCAGGATCACGAAGGTCATGCCGGCGGCGAGCACGATGTTGATCGACGCCTGCTGCGTGACGATCGACAGGTTCTGCAGCGTGAAGAAACCGTCGGTCAGAAAGCCGAAGCCGATGCACAGGACCAGCAGCACCGGCAGCATGCCGGCCGTGCGGATCAGCGACTGCATGCGGGCGCGTTGATCGGCGCCGCGCAACAGCGGCGTACGGGTGGCCACCGGCTGGGCCGTCGCGGAAGCGAGGTTCCGCTGCTTGGTCGGGTTGATCATTTCGGTAACCTGAATGTAAGAAGAAGATGAAGAAGGCGAGGCTCAGTGCGCGTCGACGCGTTCGGCTTGCGAGCCGGTGGCGAGCGCGATGATGGCTTCCTGCGTGATGGGCGTGGGCGTGTAGCCGCCGAGTTCGCCGGCGATCTCGCCTTCGCGCATCACGAGCACGCGGTCGGCGACACCGATGATTTCCGGCAGTTCGCTCGAGATCACGATGACACCCACGCCGGCCCGGGCCAGTTCGTTGATGATCCGGTAGATCTCGGATTTCGCGCCGATGTCGACGCCGCGCGTCGGTTCATCGAGGATCAGCACGCGCGGCTTCGTCTCGAGCAGGCGCGACAGCAGCACTTTCTGCTGGTTGCCGCCGGACAGCGCGCCGACGTTGACGTTCGCGTTCGGCACGCGGATCGACAGCGACGCAATGGCGTCCTTCGCGCGTTCGGCGCCGCGCGCGAGGTCGAGCGCACCGAGCCGCGCATCGCGGTTGCAGACCGAGATGTTGATGTTGTCGCGCACGCTCATGTCGAGGAACAGGCCCTGGCGCTTGCGGTCTTCGGTCAGGTAGACGAGGCCCGCATCGATCGCGTCGCGTGGTGAGTGCGCGCCGAACGTGCGCTCGCCCACCTTCACGTCGCCGCGCACGCGCGGTTCGGCGCCGAAGATCAGCCGCGCGAGTTCGGTGCGGCCTGCGCCGACGAGCCCCGCGATGCCGAGCACTTCGCCGGCATGCAGGTCGAGGCTGCAGCCGCGCACGCGCGCGCCGTCGGCGATGTCGCGGACCGACAGCAGCAGGTGGCCGGGGTCGTATGGCGCGTGTTCCTTCTTGTAGAAACCGGAGATGTCGCGGCCGACCATCATCGCGACGAGGCGCTCGGCCGACAGCGATGCGCGTTCGAGCGTGCCGACGTATGCGCCGTCGCGCAGCACCGACACCCGGTCGGACAGCTCGTAGATCTCCGCCATCCGGTGGCTGATGTAGATGATCGCGAGACCTTCCTCGCGCAACTGGCGGATCAGGCGGAACAGGTGCTCGGTTTCGCGCGACGACAGCGGCGTGGTCGGCTCGTCCATCACGAGGATGCGCGCGCGGGTGTGCACGGCGCGTGCGATCTCGACGAGTTGCTGCTCCGCGATCGACAGCGTGCCGACGAGCGTGTCGGGCCCGAACGATGCGCCCAGGCGCGCGAGCACGTCCTCGCAGCCGCGCGCCATCGCCGCGCGGTCGATCGTGCCCCAGCGCCGGTTGCCGCGCCGCAGTTCGCGGCCGATGTAGATGTTTTCCGCGACGCTCAGGTTCGGCGACAGGCACAGCTCCTGGTAGATCACCGCGACGCCCGCATCGCGTGCGGCAAGCGGGCCGTCGATGTCGATGCGTTGGCCGTCGATCAGGATCTCGCCGCCGGCGTCGGCGCGGTACGCGCCCGACAGGATCTTCATCAGCGTCGATTTGCCGGCGCCGTTTTCGCCCATCAGCGAATGGATCTCGCCGGGATAGACGGTCAGGCTGACGTTGTCGAGCGCGCGCACGGCCGGGAACGTCTTGCTGATCCCGCGCATCTCGAGCAATGGGCGGGGCGACTCAGATCGCGACATGGTTGACCTCCTGCGAGTCGGTGCGGGCGCCCTTGAGGATGCCGGCCCGCGGGGAGAAGTTGAAGAACATCGGCAGCGTGGCGGCACCGATCGCACCGGCGTCGGCACCGAACGTGCCGCGTACGAGCACCGGCGTGCCGCGCGCTTCGGGCGCGGTGGCCACGAGTGCCGCGCGCAGGCGCGTGGTGACCGCGTCGAGCAGGCCCGCGTCGGTATCTGCGTCGAGCACGACCACCGGCGCGTCGACCACGCACAGCACCGCGCGCAACGCCGGCGCCAGCGCGTCGACGCAATCGTCGATCCATTCGTCGACGGCCGGCAGGCCGCGGGCGATGCACGCTTCGAGATCGGCCCGGTTGTCGACCGTTTCGCCGTGATGGCGCAGATGGCGCACCAGCGCGTGCAACGACGCGCGCGCGAGCAGGATGTCCCACGGGCCGCGCGGCGGCGGCGCGGAAGCCAGCCGGCTCGGTGGCACGGGAATCACGGCGATGTCGCCCGCATTGCCGGTCACGCCGCGCAGGCAGTCGCCATCGATCGCGATGCCGCCGCCGATTGCCGGCCCGATGAACAGGTAGACGAAGTCGTCGCACTGCCGGCCGTATCCGTAGAACAGCTCGGCGATCGCGGCGGCGTTGCCGTCGTTTTCCCCGAACACCGGAAGCGACAACGTACGACCGAGGTCGGCCGCGAAGTCGACGTCTTCCCACGCGCGGAACGTGTCGGGTGCGAGGCCGAGTTCGCGCATCCATGCGCCGAGGTTGTACGGCTGCGCGACGCCGATGCCGGTCAGGCGCGCTCGGTCGTGGTCGGGAAGCAGGGCCTGCATCGCATCGATGTCGTGGCGGACGATCTCGAGCACGTCGGCAGGCGGCGGCAGCAGCGTGTCGTGCGAGCGACGGCCGAGCACGTCGCCCGCGAAGTTGACGAGTGCGGTTTCGATGCGCATGCGGTCGAGATGGACGCCGATGCCGAACGCGCCGCGCGGATCGAGGCGGATCAGCGAGGCTGGCTGGCCACGCTGGCCTTCGGTGCGGCCCGCGAATTCGATCAGCTTCGCGTCGGCGAGTGACGCGATGATGCTGCCGACCGCCGTTCCCGTCATGCTCGCAAGGCGGGCGAGGTCTGCCTTCGACGCGCTGCCCGCGCGACGCAGCGTCTTCAGCAGCAGGCGCTCGTTGTAACGGCGCACGTTGGCCGAGTTGCTTCCCTGGCCGAAGTGCGGGCTTCTCATGGTGTCTCCTTCCATGGTGCGCCGTTCGGTGGCGCATTAAATAAATCACGTTGATTTATTTAACCGCGTGAGCGACGTCATGTCAGCCTAGGGAAATCCCGGTTTTGGGTGGGGGCAGGGATGGCGGTGCGGGCGTGCGGAATCGGGGATGGATCGTGGAGATCGAGAAAATTGGGCTCGGGGTGGTTTGTGAGGCGGTCCTAACCGGGTAATGGCTCGTCGCCGGATTTGCCGCATGCCGTTACGGCTCGCCGGCGCTGGGGCGCGCAAACCGAAGCGACTGGGTTGCTGTCGGGGATGAGGAGGGAGGTATGTTTCCTGGGCCGGAAATGAAAAAAGGCCGGCTAGAAGCCGACCTTTTTAAATACAGATGGTGCCCAGGAGAGGACTCGAACCTCCACGATGTTGCCACCGCTAGGACCTGAACCTAGTGCGTCTACCAATTCCGCCACCTGGGCACGTTTCGCTTGTTGCTGCATCGCGAAAGAACGCAATTATAGCGTGTTCGAAGGGGCTGTCAACACAATTTGAGGTCGCGAACGAAAATAATTGGGCGGGCGTGTTCGAGGCGTCGGGCAGTGCGAGCAAACACTGCGGCGGTCGACGTGTATCGTCGAAAAACTTGGGATGCCGACCGGGAGCGTGAGCGCATCATTTCCGGATGCGGGAAATGAAAAAGTAGAAAGCGGATGGTGGTCAGCAGGGGGTGCTCGATCACGCTTGCAAGCGCAGCCATTCGAGATCTCGCGCGAAGCGAGCAGGTGCTTTGCTTCCGGTGCTGGAAATGAAAAAAGGCCGGCTAGAAGCCGACCTTTTTAAATACAGATGGTGCCCAGGAGAGGACTCGAACCTCCACGATGTTGCCACCGCTAGGACCTGAACCTAGTGCGTCTACCAATTCCGCCACCTGGGCACGTTTCGCTTGTTGCTGCATCGCGAAAGAACGCAATTATAGCGTGTTCGAAGGGGCTGTCAACACCATTTCATCGACGACGATGAAAATTATCGCCCTTCGCTGAACGCCCACTCACACACCAACCGGTTCCGCCCGTTTCGCAGCGAAATTCCAGCGCTGCGCCTGGCTCGTATCGACGCGGGCGGGCAGCAGTCCGGCGGCCAGGAACGTGTCGGCGATCTGCTGCTGCTCGCCGAAATTTTGCGGCGCCACCGCACGGACGAGATAACTACGCCGCGCGTTCGCGCGCTCGATCGTCGTCGCGTCGAGCCCCCAGATCGGCGCGAGGGTGTTCGCAGCCTCCTGCGGGTGGTCGCGCAGCCATGTGCCCGCCTGCGACAGCTGGTCGAACAGGATCTGGACGACGTCGGGCCGCGCGGCGGCGAAACTGCTGGATGCGAGGTAGTAGCGCTGGTACGACGCGAGTCCGTTGCCGTCGGCCAGAATCCGCACGTCGGGATTCTGGTCGACCGACGCGACATAGGGATCCCACGTGATCCACGCGTCCACGCTGCCGCGCTCGAACGCCGCGCGGCCGTCCGCGGGCGTCAGGTAGTGGATCGTCGCATCGGCGGGCCCGAGCTTCGCGCGTGCGAGCGCGGCAAGCAGCAGGTAATGGCTGCCGGCTGCCTTCGTGACCGCAATGCGCTTGCCCCTGAGATCGGCGAGCGTGCGCAGTGCGCCGTCCTGCTTGACGACGATCGCCTGTGCCTTCGGCGAAGGCGCTTCCTGCGCGACGTACACGAAACGTGCATGCGCGGCCTGCGCGAACGCCGGAACCGTGTCGGCCACGTCGGCACTGAAATCGACGGCGCCAACGTTGAGCGCTTCGGTCAGCGGCAATCCGCTCGCGAATTCATGCCACGACAAGCGCAAGCCGAACGGCGCGAGTGCCCGTTCAAGGGTGCCGCGCGTCTTGAGCAGCGTGATGAGCGTCGATGATTTCTGGTAGCCGATACGCAACCCATCGGGTGCGTTCTCGGCTTGCGTTCGGACGCCGGCGACAGTGAGACCTGCGGCCAGCAACACGCGCGTAAATGCGCGGCGGTTCATCGACGTCATGGATCGTGCTCCTGGTTCGTTGCATCGAAGCGAGCCGGCTAACGTACCAACGAGGCGGGCGGACGATAACCGATAAATTCTGCTATCGATCCGGCTGGCAGGCATAAGAGAAGGCGAGGGCGCCCGATCGATGTCTCCTGCTTGCGATTTGATATGCGCATGGAGCACAAGGGGCTCGTCGAGCGTTGACGCAGCGTGAGCGATCGGCGGGTGGTGAGCATCGCGCTGACCGAAGCGGGGCAGGCAGTTGCCGTGCAGATCCCGGAGATTGCGCAGAAGGTGCTCAATGCCCGCTTGCGGAAATTTTCGAAGGCCGGGTTTGATGAACTGACCCGCCTGCTGCGCAAGTTCATCGGCGAATGAGCCGAGCGGCGTTTCCTGGGCCGGAAATGAAAAAAGGCCGGCTAGAAGCCGACCTTTTCAAAAAACAGATGGTGCCCAGGAGAGGACTCGGTCACACATGCGCGACCCCGGCTGCGCTTGCAAGCGCAGCCTTTCGAGTCCTCACGCAAAGCGCGCAGGCGCTTTGCTTCCTGGGCTTGAAATGAAAAAAGGCCGGCTAAAAGCCGACCTTTTCAAAAAACAGATGGTGCCCAGGAGAGGACTCGAACCTCCACGATGTTGCCACCGCTAGGACCTGAACCTAGTGCGTCTACCAATTCCGCCACCTGGGCACGTTTTGCAGTAGCTGCTTGCTGCAAAGAAGCGAAATTATAGCGCCCCAATTATTCGTGTCAACACTTTTTTGCGATGCATCGCAAACCGGGCTCCGCCGCGCCGGCTGGCGGCATTCCGGTCATTTGGTGACACAGGCGGGTGATAGAATGACCCGCCGCCGTCAATATAGAACTGTCTGAAGGACACCTCTATGTTGATGCCGTGCACCATCAATCAACGCAACGAGAACAACCATCGATAAACCCTTGAGCAAATATCCGTACCCCATTCCGAGCCGTGAAGAGATTCTCGGCGTGCTGCGTACGAGCGACGCGCCGCTGGCCGCCAACGACATCGCAGAAGCACTGTCGATCAAGCGTCAGGAGCGCGAGGGGTTCTTCCGGCGTGTCGCCGCGATGGAACGCGACGGCCAGATCCGCCTCGACAAGCGCGGCCATTACCAGTTGACCCATCCGTCGAACTTCGTCGCCGGGCGCGTGCAGGGGCATCGCGACGGCTACGGGTTCGTGATCCGCGACGACGGCCAGGACGACCTGTTCCTGCCGAACGGCGAAATGCAGAAGGTGATGCACAACGATCGCGTGCTCGCGCGGATCGTCGGCTACGATCGCCGCGGCCGTCCGGAAGGGCATGTCGTCGAAGTCACCGAGCGCGCGAACAAGCGCGTGATCGGCCGCCTGCTCAACGAGAACGGCGCGCTGATCGTCGCACCGGAAGACAAGCGCATCGGCCACGACATCCTGATCACGCAGAACGTGAAGAAGGCGAAGGTCGGGCAGGTCGTCGTCGTCGAGCTGACCGATTTCCCTAGCCGCCATTCGCAGCCGCTCGGCCGTGTCGTCGAGGTGCTCGGCGACATCGACGATCCGGGCATGGAAATCGAAATCGCGGTGCGCAAGTACGGCGTGCCGCACGAGTTCAGCCAGCCGGCGCTCGACGAAGCCGCCGCGCTGCCCGACAAGGTGCGGCCGACCGACCTGCGTTTCCGCGTCGACCTGCGCGACGTGCCGCTCGTGACGATCGACGGCGAGGACGCCCGCGACTTCGACGACGCCGTCTACTGCGAGCCGGTCAAGGTCGGCCGCGGCGACGGCTACCGGCTGATCGTCGCGATCGCCGACGTGTCGCACTACGTACAGCCGGGCAGCGGGCTCGATGCCGACGCGCTCGAGCGCAGCACGTCGGTCTACTTCCCGCGCCGCGTGATTCCGATGCTGCCGGAGAAGCTGTCGAACGGCCTGTGCTCGCTGAATCCGCAGGTCGACCGCTGCGTGCTCGCGTGCGACATGGTGATCACCGCGCGCGGCGAGATCAAGGCGTACCAGTTCTATCCGGCCGTCATCCATTCGGCGGCGCGCCTGACGTACACCGAAGTCGCCGCCGTCCTGTCGAACACGAAGGGGCCGGAGGCCGCGCGCCGCGCAGACCTGCTGCCGCACCTGCAGGACCTGTACGGCGTCTACAAGTCGCTGTTCGCCGCGCGGCAGAAGCGTGGCGCGATCGACTTCGACACGACCGAGACCTACATCGTCTGCAACTCGCAGGGCAAGATCGAGCAGATCGTGCCGCGCCAGCGTAACGATGCGCACAAGCTGATCGAGGAATGCATGCTGGCCGCGAACGTCTGCGCGGCCGACTTCCTGAAGCGTCACAAGCATCCGGGCCTGTACCGCGTGCACGCGGGGCCGACGCCGGAGAAGCTCGAGAACCTGCGTGCGTTCCTGCGCGGCATGGGCCTGTCGCTCGGCGGCGGCGAGAAGCCGCATGCGAGCGACTACGCGGCGCTGATGGCGCAAATTCGCGACCGGCCCGACGCGCAGATGCTGCAGCCGATGCTGCTGCGCTCGATGCAGCAGGCCGTCTACAGCCCGGACAACATCGGTCACTTTGGCCTGGCCTACGAGGCGTACGCGCACTTCACGAGCCCGATCCGCCGTTATCCGGACTTGCTCACGCACCGCGCGATCTACGCGATCCTGTCCGGCAAGAAGTACACGCCGAAGGCGCCGGACGGCTTCGAGCTGAACACCGCGCTGTCGCCGCGCGCCCGCGCGATGCAGCAGGCCGACGACGAATCGCGCGGCCGCTCGCGTTCGAACACGGCGATCTGGGAAGAGCTCGGCCTGCACTGCTCGGCGAACGAGCGCCGCGCGGATGAAGCATCGCGTGACGTCGAGGCCTGGCTCAAGTGCTACTTCATGCGCGACAAGCTCGGCGAGGAGTACGGCGGGATGGTGAACGGCGTCACGTCGTTCGGCATCTTCGTGCAGCTCGACACGCTCTTCATCGAAGGGCTCGTGCACGTCACGGAACTCGGCTCGGACTACTTCCAGTACGACGAGATCAAGAACGAACTGCGCGGTGAACGCACGGGCATCCGCTACCGCCTGTCGGATCGGGTGCGCGTGCAGGTGAGCCGCGTCGATCTCGATGCACGCAAGATCGACTTCCGCCTCGTGCGCGATACGCCGGTGAAGGCGCCGCGTCCGTCGCCCGCGCCGGCTTCCGCTGGCGGCGGTGTCGACCGCGGCAATGGCCCGCGTGTACGCACGCTGCCGCAGGTGGACGAGCCCGCGCCGCGCCACAAGAAGGCCGCGAGTGCGCCGAGCGTCGCGGTGAAGGAAGCACGCGCCGCGCGCAAGAAGGGGGGCAGCGGTGGCGGTGCGGCGGCGAAGCCGACCGCGAAGAAGACACGCGCTCGCAAGAAGTACTGAGCGTTCGGGGCGGCGCCAGCGCCCGCCCTGAAGTATCGAGAGACGCCGCGTGACCGGTCATCAGCCGGCAACGCGGCGCTTTCCTTTTCCATGGATCGCGGCTGCGCGCGTCGCGCGGCCGCACGTTTGATCGAAGGTTGTTCCAGTCATGTCACGTCTGAAGGTTCTTTACGGTTTTCATGCGGTGACCGCACGTTTGCGGCACGATGCATCGACGGTTGCGGAGGTGCTGTACGACCAGACGCGCCGCGACCGCCGCATGCAGGACTTCCTGCACACCGCGAAGGAAGCGGGCGTGCGGCTGATCGCGGCCGACGAAACGCGCCTGTGGGGCCTCGCGCATACCGAGCGTCACCAGGGCGTCGTCGCGCGTGTCGAGGACATCCCGCTCGCGCAGAACCTGTCCGAGCTGCTCGACGGCATCCAGGGCCCCGCGCTGCTGCTGGTGCTCGACGGTGTCACCGATCCGCACAACCTCGGCGCGTGCCTGCGTGTCGCCGATTCGGCCGGCGCGCACGCGGTGATCGCGCCGCGCGACCGTGCGGTCGGCCTGAACGCAACCGCGGCCAAGGTGGCGAGCGGCGCAGCGGATACGGTGCCGTACATCACGGTGACGAACCTCGCCCGTGCGCTGCGCGAGCTGAAGGACGCCGGCGTATGGATCATCGGCACGTCGGACGAGGCATCGGCGACGCTCTACGAAACCAAGCTCGACGGCCCCGTCGCGCTCGTGATGGGCGCGGAAGGCGAAGGCATGCGCCGGCTGACGCGCGACACCTGCGACGAAGTGATGAGCATTCCGATGGCCGGCAGTGTGGAAAGCCTGAACGTATCGGTCGCAAGCGGCGTATGCCTGTACGAAGCCGTGCGCCAGCGGCGCGCGAAGGGCTGATGCAGCCCGTCCCGCGCGCCCTGCGCGGGCCTCGAATGACCCGAACGACGCGTGTCGCGATCCGATGCGGCACGCGGCTCTCCGGAGCTCGCGACCGATGACCCTGTTTCGCGCTGGCGTATCCTGCGCCGTGCTGTGCCTGCTGGCTGCCTGCACGTCGCCGTCGCTCGTCGAACGCGGTACCTACTACGCCGACACGAGCCTGCACGCGCGCGGCGCCGATTCGCGGATCCGCTTTCTCGTGATGCATTACACCGAAAGCGACGAGGCGAAATCGCTGCGCACGCTGACGGGCGACTCGGTGAGCGTGCATTACGTCATCCCGCCGCAGCCGCGCATCGAACGCGGGATGCCGGTCGTCTACCAACTCGTTCCGGAATCGGAGCGCGCATGGCATGCGGGCGTCAGCGAGTGGCAAGGCACGACCGAGCTGAACGCGGTGTCGATCGGCATCGAGAACGTGAACCGCGGGCCGCTCGATCCGCAAAACCGCACCTGGCAGCCCTATCCGCCCGAACAGGTCGCGGCGCTAATCCGGCTTTCGCAGGATATCGTCGCGCGCTACGGGATTCCGCCGACGCGCGTGGTCGGGCACAGCGACATCGCGCCGCAACGCAAGATCGATCCGGGGCCGCTGTTTCCCTGGCATGCGCTGGCCCGAGCCGGCGTCGGCGCGTGGCCGGACGATGCGGCCGTGGCCGCGCGGCTCGGCGGGCGTGATCCGCATGCGCCGGTCGATGTGCGCGAACTGCAGCTCAAGCTCGCGCGCTACGGTTACGACGTGGCCACCGACGGGGTGCTCGACGCACGCACGCGACGCGTGTTCGCGGCGTTCCAGATGCATTTCAGGCCGTCCGACTATGCGGGCAACCCGGACGCCGAAACCGACGCGATCGCGCAGGCGTTGCTCGACAAGTACTTCCCCGGCACGCAACCGGCGGACAACGCGCCCGATGCGGGCGCGCCCTGAATCCGCCGTGCCCGGCACGCCGAAAAACGCGGGCCGTCAGCCGAGTCCGGTAAACTGGCGGTTTTCCGCAATCCCGCAGCATTACCACTCCATGACTCAAGACGAACTCAAACGCCTCGTCGGCCAGGCCGCCGCTGATTACGTGATCCAGAACGTGCCGGAAGGCGCCGTGATCGGCGTCGGCACCGGCTCGACCGCCAACTGCTTCATTGACGCACTCGCCGTCGTCAAGGCGCGCTATCGCGGCGCCGTGTCGAGCTCCGTCGCCACGACCGAACGCCTGAAGTCGCACGGCATCAAGGTGTTCGACCTGAACGAGGTCGACTCGCTGCAGGTGTACGTCGACGGCGCCGACGAGATCGACGCGAGCGGCGCGATGATCAAGGGCGGCGGCGGCGCGCTGACGCGCGAGAAGATCGTCGCGTCGGTGGCCGATACGTTCGTCTGCATCGCGGACGCCAGCAAGCGCGTGCCGGTGCTCGGCGCGTTCCCGCTGCCGATCGAAGTCGTGCCGATGGCGCGCACGGCGATCGGCCGGCGCGTGACCGCGCTCGGCGGCGTGCCGGTGCTGCGCGTGACGAAGGACGGTGCGCCGTACATCACCGACAACGGCAACGAGATCATCGACGTGAAGGGGCTGCAGATCGCCGATCCGCGCGGTTTCGAAGCCCAGGTGAACGCATGGCCGGGCGTCGTGACGGTCGGCCTGTTCGCCGAGCGCGGTGCGAATCTGTGCTTGCTCGGCACGGAAAACGGCGTTGAAACGATCGTATATTCGGCTAATTGAAAGATATGGCAAGCAGTCCGTAATGATGCGTCACGTGTCGTAATGGACTGAATGTTTAAATCTTGTGGAAATCGGGGCCCGGTAGGCGCAATGCGCTTCCCGGGCCTTATTTTTAGCCGTATAAATCACCCCGTCAAAAAGAGGGATAACCCTGTCAGGTGTTTACCAGATAGCGAAATATCGTCGAACTCATCAACTTATAGATCATAAGAACAGTCGTAACCAGGGCCGGCGGAACTGCGGAGCAGGTGTTCGCAAATCGACGCACGGGGAGGTGTCATGGAGCAGGGCAAAGACCGGTCACTGGTCGCGAAAGTGATGGATGGGCTTGTCTCGGGTATCGTCGAGGACAAGTATGGCGGCATCTTGCCGCCGCAGGACGTGCTGTCGAAAGAGTTCGATGTGAGTCGCACCGTGATGCGGGAAGCGCTATCGATGTTGCTTGCACGCGACATGCTCGACGTGCGTCCGAAAGTCGGCACGCGCGTGCGGCCGATGCGCGACTGGCGGATGATCGACGAAGACGTGGTGAGCTGGCGATTCCGGGCGAAACCCGATCCGCAGTTCATGCGCGACGTCATCGAATTCCGGATGCTGATCGAACCGCGCGCGACCGCGCAGGCGGCGGTGCGTGCGACGGCTGGCGACATCGCGAGCATCCGCGAAGCGTTCGATGCGTTCAAGGTGCTGCAGCCGGGCGACCCCGGCTACGACACGGCGGACGAGTTGCTGCACACGCGGATCGTGCAGGCGAGCGGCAACCAGTTTTTCCAGCAGATGGCGGCGATCGTGCGCGGTGCGGTGCGTCTCGTGAATCCGCGTGTCGTGCAGAAGGAAGGTGCACACGATGTCGTCGTGAAGGCGCATGCACGTGTGGTCGACGCGATCGAGCGTCGCGATCCGCGCGAAGCCGAAGCCGCTTCGCTCGCGCTGATCGATTTCAGCGCCGACGAGATCTCGCGCGATTTCTCCGTCGACGTGCCCGTGCGCGCCTGACGCTGCGTGAGTCCCTCATCCGTGTGCCGCCGGGCCGTTTATCATGACGGCCGGCCGGCAGCGTGCCGGCCACCGTCATACGACCGACACGGAAGATCAGGATGAACGACAACGACCATCGCACGGTGCGCTTCGGCATCATTGGCGCAGGCAGCATCGCGCGCCGTTTCGCGCAAAGCCTCGCGCATGTGCCGGGCGCCACGCTCACCGGTGCCTGGGCCCGCCGCGCCGATGCCGCGGCAGACTTTTGCGGAGCGTACGGCGGTACGCCTGCCGCAAGCCTCGAAGCACTCCTCACGAGCGATATCGACGCGGTCTACATCGCGACGCTCCATGACAGTCACGCGCAGTACACGCTGGCCGCGCTTGCTGCCGGCAAGGCCGTGCTGTGCGAAAAGCCCGCGACGCTGAACGCGGCGCAGCTCGACACCGTGCTGCGTGCGGCACGCGACGCCGGGCGGCTTTTCATGGAGGCGATGAAGCCTCCGTTCTTCCCGCTGTACCGTCAGTTACGTGCGCATCTGCATGACGATCCGATCGGCGAGATCCGGCTCGTGCGGGCAGGGTGTGCATCGTCGTCGGTGCCGGACGACCATGCCGTCTATCGCCTCGATCGCGCGGGCGGCGCACTGCTCGATATCGGAATCTATGAGGCGTTTCTCGCGGTCGACTGGCTCGGCGCGGCGCTCGACGTGCAGACGCTCGGCCGCGTCGGGGCAACGGGTGTCGACCTGTTCGCAAGCCTGAACAGCGTGCACGCGAACGGCGGGATCGCGCAGCTCTTTTGCGGGCTCGACGTGATGGGGCGCGGCGACGCGCTGATCGCCGCGGCCGGCGGCCACGTGACGATTCACGAGAAATGGTGGAACCCCGCGCGTGCGACGATTCGCTATGCGGACGGGCGCACCGTCGAACTCGATGCGCCTGTCGACGGCGGCGGGCTGAACTACGAGACCGCGCATTTCTGCGACCTGCTGCGCGCGGGCAAGACCGAAAGCCCGATCATGACGCACGACCATTCGCGGCAGATGATCGCGATGACCGATGCCGCGCGCGCGGCGCTCGGGGTGCGTTATTCGGGCGAGTAAGCGGGAAGGCGGGAGCCGGGCACGCGCGCGCGGCCCGGCGGACGGCGTGCGCTCAATGCCGCGACGGCAGCGACAGGCGCTTTTCGTACCAGCGCTGCACCCATTCGAGGATCTGGCACAGGATCCAGTACACGGCCGCGGCGGCGAGATAGAGCGGCAGCGGCTGATAGGTCGCCGCGATCACTTCCTGCGCGCTGCGCAGCAGTTCGGTCACGGTGATCACGGACACGAGCGACGTGTCCTTGATCAGGCTGATCAGGCTGTTCGACAGGCTCGGTACCGCGATGCGCAGCGCCTGCGGACCGATCACGTAGCGCAGCGTCTGCCCCCACGACAACCCGAGGCTGTACGCGGCGAGCCATTGGCCGCGCGCGATCCCGTTGATCGCACCGCGCATGCTTTCCGACATGTAGGCCGCGACGTTCGCGGACAGCGCGATTACGCCGGCGGGCGTCGGGTCGAGCGAGATGCCGAGGCTCGGCAGCCCGTAATAGATGACGAAGATCTGGACGAGCAGCGGCGTGCCGCGCATCAGGCTCACGTACGCGCGTGCCAGCCACGCGAGCGCGTTGACCCAGATGCGTTCGAAGCCGTCGAGCGCTTCGCTTTGCCGGATGCCCATCATCGCGAGCACGACGGCGCCAAGCAGGCCGAACACCATCGACAGGACGGCGAACTTGACGGTCAGAACGGCGCCCTGGGCGAGCACCGGCAGCGATTGGACGAGCAGGGACGTTGTCGACATGGAATACGAATCGAATGCGTGCGCGAAAGCGCAATCATAAACCGGACGCATAAAACAAAGGGCGGCATCGTTACGGATGCCGCCCTTTCCGGCCCGCCGTCAGGCGGGAAAATGCAGGCGTGCTTACTTGATCGGCTTCGTCACGTCGATGCCGAACCACTTGTCCGAGATCTTCGTGAAGGTGCCGTCGGCCTCGAGTTGCGCCATCGCGTCGTCGATCGCCTTCTGGAACTTCGGGTTGCCCTTCTTGAACGGGATGCCCGACGGGTTCGCCGAACCGACGTTCGCGCCCGGGCGCAGCGGCAGTTGCGAGTTCTTCGTCAGGTACGCGAGCATCAGGCGGTCGTTGAGCGCCGCATCGAGACGGCCGGCCGCAAGATCGCGCAGGTACTCGGGCGCGCCCGGGTACGTCTTCACGTCGATGCCCGGCACCGACTTCGCCATGTCCATGTAGTTCGTGCCGAGCGCGACGCCGAGCTTCTTGCCTTTCAGGTCTTCAAGCGACTTGAACTGGCGCGTATCGTCGTTGCGCTGGATCAGTTGCGCGGACGAGTACGTGTACGCCGGCGAGAAGTCGAGCGTTTCCTTGCGCTTGTCGGTGATGCCGACCTGGTTGGCGATCACGTCGAACTTGCCGGCCTGCAGGCCCGCGATGATGCCGCTCCATTCGGTCGTCACGAATTCGGCCTTCACGCCGAGCTTCGCGGCCACGGCCTTCGCGATGTCGACGTCGAAGCCGACGAGTTCGCCTTGCGGGTTCTTCGAGTTGAACGGCGGGAACGTGCCTTCGAGGCCGACCCGCAGCGTGCCGCGTTGTTTCACCTGGTCGAGGAGGTCGGCCGCATGCGCGGTGGCAGCGGCGAACGACGTGCCGATCAGGCCGGCAACCAGCAACTTCTTCAGCAGCGCAATCTTCATCGTGTGTTTCCTTGCCCTGTCCGGGTCATTGATTCTGATAACGAGGTCGATCATAGCAAAAATACAATCGACCACTAAATATCGTTTGTTTATGCCTATATTACGCGCTGCGTTCGCGGGCGACGGCCTTCACGCATTCCGCGACGAGCGCGGGACCGCGGTAGATGAACCCCGTGTAGAGCTGCACCAGCGCCGCGCCGGCCGCGAGCTTCGCCCGGGCATCCTCGCCCGAGAAAATGCCGCCGACGCCGATGATCGGCACTTCACTGCCGACTTCGGCGTGCAGCTTGCGGATCACTTCGTTCGACGCGTCGAACACGGGGCGGCCCGACAGGCCGCCGGCTTCGTCCGCGTGCGGCAGGCCCTGGACGGCCGCGCGCGACAGCGTCGTGTTGGTGGCGATGACCGCCTCGATCTTGTGGCGCAGCAGTGTGTCGCCGATTTCCTTGACCTGTTCGTCGTCGAGATCGGGCGCGATCTTCAGGGCGAGCGGCACGAGCTTGCCGTGCAGGTCGGCGAGGCGCTGCTGCTTGTCCTTCAGCGCCGCGAGCAGGGCGTCGAGCTCGCCCGCACCCTGCAGCTGGCGCAGGTTCTTCGTGTTCGGCGACGAGATGTTGATCGTCACGTAGCTCGCGAACGGGTACACGCGCTCGAGGCAGTACAGGTAGTCCTCGGCGGCGCGCTCGATCGGCGTATCGGCGTTCTTGCCGATGTTCAGGCCAAGGATGCCGCGGTAGCGGGCAGCCTGGACGTTCTTCACGAACTGGTCGACGCCGTGGTTGTTGAAGCCCATCCGGTTGATCAGTGCTTCGGCCTGCGGCAGGCGGAACATCCGCGGGCGCGGGTTGCCGGGCTGCGGGCGCGGCGTGACCGTCCCGACTTCGATGAAGCCGAAGCCGAGCGCCGCGAGGCCGTCGATGGCCGCGCCGTCCTTGTCGAGGCCGGCTGCAAGGCCGACCGGGTTGCGGAACGTGAGCCCCATCACGGTGCGCGGTGCGTCGGGCACGCGGGCCGACAGCGCGCAGGCAAGGCCCGTGCGGCCGGCCGCGCCGAGCGCGCGCAGCGTGAGGTGGTGAGCGTCTTCCGCATCCATCTTGAACAGGGATGCGCGGGCCAGCGGATAGAGGGAACTGAACACGGGAATAGGGCGGACAGCCGGAATGAATGACAACCCGCTATTTTACCGGGAGTTGGGCGGCAGGGGCGCGCTTCGCTTCGTTACCCTCGCGGCGCGCGTCAGCCCGAGCCGGAATGTCCGCCCGGCAACGGCGCACGGGCCAGCGCCGCGTCGACCGGCGGCAGGTCGATCCGTTCCGGATCGAGTATCTTCCAGCGGCCGTCAATCAGCCCTTCGAGCGGGTGGAAGTTCGCCTTGTAGGCCATCTTCGGGCTCTCGCGGATCCAGTAGCCGAGGTACACGTAGGGCAGGCCGAGGCTCTTCGCCTGCTCGATCTGCCACAGGATGTTGTAGGTGCCGTAGCTCGTGTGCTGGTCGTCGGGCTCGAAGAACGTATAGACGGACGACAGCCCGTCGCCGAGGATGTCGATCATGCTGACCATGCGCAGCTTCCCGGGCTCGCCGCCCGCGGCGTCGAGGTCGCGGAATTCGACGAGGCGCGAGTTGATCCGGCTCTGCAGCAGGAATTGCTCGTACTGGTCGCGGCTGTCGCGATCCATGCCGCCGCCCGCGTGGCGTGCGGACTGGTAGCGCATGTAGAGCGCGTAGTGCTCTTCGTCGTAGTGCAGCGGCGAAACCGTCGCGACGAGCGTGCGGTGCCGTTTCCACATCCTGCGCTGCGTGCGCGACGGCGCGAACGCGTCGACGGGCACGCGCACCGGCACGCAGGCACGGCAGCCGTCGCAGTACGGACGATACGTGAAGACGCCCGAGCGCCGGAAGCCGGCCTTCACGAGCTCGGTATAGATGTCGGAGTTGATCAGGTGGCTCGGCGTCGCGACTTGCGAGCGCGCGACGCGGCCGTCCAGATAGCTGCACGGATAGGGCGCCGTTGCATAGAATTGCAGCGCCGAAAGCGGTGAAAGCGGCAGCTCAGTCGGGTGAGTCATGGGCAGCTCTCGTTGCAGGGAGGGAGTGCCGCGCTAGCGCTCGATCCCGGAGGGGGCCGCCGTTTCGGCGCGGCCCGTCAGCGCGACGAGCACGCGCTTGTCGAACTGCCACGGAATCGGCGGTTCGGCTACCGCGCTGCGCACGTGAGCGACAAAGGCCTTGCGTGCGATCTCGCGGCCGCCGAGCGACGCTAGATGCGACGTATTCTGCTGGCAGTCTATCATTTCCAGCCCCTGCTCGCGAAGGTGTGCGACGAGCGCGGCCAGCGCGATTTTCGACGCATCGGTCGCGTCCGCGTACATCGATTCGCCGAAAAACATTCGCCCGAACGACACGCCGTACAGGCCGCCGACGCGCCGCCCGTCGTGCCACGTTTCGATGCTGTGCGCGTTGCCGGAGCGGTAGAGCGACGTGTACGCGTCGATGATCTCGGCCGTGATCCACGTGCCGCGCTGCCCTCGGCGCGGCGCCTGCGCGCATGCGCGCATCACGCCCGGAAAGTCGTGGTCGACGCGCACTTCCCATTCCGGCTCGCGCAGCACGCGCTTCAATGTCTTGCGCAGCGAAGGCGACACCTTGAATTCGGCCGGCACGAGGATCATGCGCGGGTCGGGGCTCCACCACAGCACGGGCTGGCCGTCGGAATACCACGGGAAGATGCCGCGCAGGTATGCGTCGATGAGGCGCGACGGCAGCAGGTCGGCGCTCGCGGCGAGCAGCCCGGGCGCGCCGGTCGCGGGACCGAGCGCGCGTTCGATGGGCGGAAACGGATCGTCCGGGCCGAGCCAGGGGACCATGGTGCAGGGGCTCAGCCGTTGCGCAGCGAGCGGAAGATATCGCCGGTGTGCACGCCGTAGTCGCCCGCGGCTCGATCGGCGAAGAAGAATCGCAGGGTCTGGCTGACGGTCGGGAACGCGATTTCGTCCCACGGGATGTCGGCTTCATCGAACAGCTTCACTTCGAGGCTTTCCTCGCCGGCTTCGAACGCCGGATCGGTGAGTCGCGCGAGGTAGAACAGGTGGACCTGATGCACGTGCGGCACGTTGAGCAGCGTGAACAGGTTCTGCACCTCGACGCGCGCGCCGGCTTCCTCGAGCGTTTCGCGTGCGGCCGCTTCGGCCGTCGTCTCGCCCATTTCCATGAAGCCGGCGGGCAGCGTCCAGAACCCGTAGCGCGGTTCGATCGCGCGGCGGCACAGCAGGATCTGATCGCCCCAGACCGGCACCGTGCCAACGACGTTGCGCGGATTCTGGTAATGGATCGTGCCGCAGTGATCGCAGACGAAGCGCTCGCGATTGTCACCCGGAGGAATGCGCGCGAGGACTTCGTGACCGCAGACGGAGCAGAATTTCATGTCGAGTGGAAGGGACGAGGTGATGCGAGTGTATCACCGGGGCGCGGCATTCTTGAACGCCTGCGCGTGCAGGCCGCGTGTCGCGCGAAGCGGGACGGGGCGGGCGGCGGAAAAACAAAAAGCCCGGCGCTGGGCCGGGCTTTTCGCATCATTCTGGACGTTGGTTGCGGGGGTAGGATTTGAACCTACGACCTTCGGGTTATGAGCCCGACGAGCTGCCAGACTGCTCCACCCCGCGTCCGTCGAAGAAATGAATTATAAGGAGTAACCCGAAGGCGTGCAAGCGCTTTCTGACAATTTCTTGTCGCCGCTTGTGGGGACGGTACGGCGGGTGCGTGCGCTAGAATCGAGCGGTTTGTTTCGTTTCTTCGGCAGCGGGGCCGTGCGCGATCGCTTCGGCGCTGTTGCGACTCTCATTACTGTATCGACGGATTCATGGACATCGCTCACGATCTGCAATCGATCGGCGCGCAGGAACAGGCGCTTGTATTTCCCCATTTCGACCCGGCCCGCGCGTGGGCGCTCGGCAACCGGATGCACGCGCTTGCGACGTCGCGCGGCCATGCGATCGCGATCGACATCGTCACGTTCGGCCAGCCGCTGTTCTACGCGGCGCTGGCTGGCGCCACGCCCGACAATGCCGACTGGGTACGCCGCAAGCGCAACGTCGTCGCACATTTCCGCCGCAGCTCGTACGCGATCGGCCTGCGCATGCAGCAGGCCGGCGCGACGCTCGCCGACAAGCACGGGCTGCCGATCGCCGAATATTCGCCGCACGGCGGCTCGTTCCCGCTGACCGTCGCCGGTGCCGGCGTGATCGGCTCGATCACCGCGTCGGGGCTGCCGCAGCGCGCGGACCACGAATTCGTCGTCGAAGCGCTATGTGCCGAGCTCGGCCACGACTACGCCGTGCTGGCCCTCGCAAGGAGCTGAGCGATGCAGCTTCCCGGTTACGCATGGCTCGCGATCGCGATCGTCGCGGAAGTGATCGGCACGTCGGCGCTGCGCGCGGCGGACGGCTTCACGCGCCTCTGGCCGTCGTCGCTGGTCGTCGCCGGTTATGGCATCGCGTTCTACTGCCTGTCGATCACGTTGCGCACGATGCCCGTCGGCATCATCTATGCAGTCTGGTCGGGCGCTGGCATCGTGCTGATCACGCTCGTTGCGATGCTGCTCTATCGCCAGGTGCCGGACCTGCCGGCCGTGATCGGCCTCGGCCTGATCATCGCCGGCGTCGTGGTGCTGAACCTGTTTTCGAAGATGCAGGCGCACTGAGCGTGCGACTGCCATTTGCCGGATGACCCTCATGACCGATTCCACTTCCGATGCCGTTTCCGCCGAATCCACTCAACCCGACGTGCGCGCGACCGTCGCGAACCGAATCGGCTTTCTCGAACTGAACCGGCCGAAGGCGCTGAATGCGCTGTCGGTCGGCATGATCCGGCTGATGCAGCAGGCGCTCGACGCGTGGCGCGACGATCCCGAGGTCGTCGCGGTCGTCGTGCACAGCCCGCATCCGCGCGCATTCTGCGCGGGCGGCGACGTGCGCTTCTTCCACGATGCGTGGCAGCGCGGCGACCGCGATGCGGTCGACACGTTCTTCATCGAGGAATACACGCTGAACCACACGATCTTCACGTATCCGAAGCCTTATATCGCGTTGATGCACGGCGTCGTGATGGGCGGCGGCATGGGGATTTCGCAGGCGGCGCGGCATACGGGCGGCCTGCGTGTCGTGACCGACTCGACGAAGATGGCGATGCCGGAAACGCGTATCGGCCTGTTCCCGGACGTCGGGATGAGCTGGTTCCTCGCGCGCACGCCCGGCGCGATCGGCCGCTATCTCGCCGTGACCGGCGCGACGCTCGACGCGGCCGCCGCGCTGTACGCGCAGCTCGCCGACGTCTATCTGCCCGATGCCGCGCTGCCGGCGTTGCTCGATACGCTGCGCAGCGCGCGCATCGACAGCGGCGAGCAGGCGGTCGCCTGCGTGGCCGACGCGGCGGCCGCACACAAGGTCGTGCCGACGCCGGACACGTCGGCGCTGGCCGACGCGCGTGCCGGGATCGACCGGCATTTCGCGCAGCCGGACATCGGCGCGATCCTCGCGTCGCTCGACACCGAGCAGGATTGCGCAGCCGTCGACGGATGGGTCGAGAAGGCGACCCATGCGATGCGCGAACAGTTGTCGCCACTGTCGATGGCCGTATCGCTGGAAGTCGTCGAACGTGCCCGTGGGGCAACGATGGCCGATTGCCTGCGGCGCGATCTCGATCTCACGCGCTCGACGTTCGCGCGCGGCGACGTGATCGAAGGCGTGCGCGCGCTGATCGTCGACAAGGACCACCAGCCGGCCTGGCGTTTCAAGTCGTCCGCCGATATCGATCGCGCGGACGTGCTCGCGATGTTCGACAGCCCGTGGACGCCGGACACGCATCCGCTGCGGAAGCTGCAGGACTGACGTCGGTCGGACTGACCGAAGCGCGAGCTGGAAAAGAAAAGGCTGCCTGCATGTGTGCAGGCAGCCTTTTTCATGTGTGTCGACCGCGTTACTCGTCGCCTGCGTCGTCCGACATGAACGCGCGCATGAACACGAGTGCGCCGAAGCCCCATACCGCGTTCGCCGCGAAGCCGGCTGCGAGCACGGGCATCATGTTGCCCGACGGCCAGATGCCGCGCAGCGGATCGATCGCGAACACGCGGGCGGCCGTCAGCACGATGCCGCCGAACACCAGCGCGCCGATCCACGAGGCCTCGCGTTCCGGCGAGACGCGCAGCAGCCATGCCATCGGGATCGCACAGCACGCGCTGATCAGCGCATTCGCGACAAATTCAGGAATGCCGAGCGGCGCGAACGGCTGCGTGGAGAAGCCGGTTGCGGCGATCAGGTCGGCCGTATGAAGGAGTGCGAGCGTGGCTTCGCGGAAGAACAGGGCGGCCAGGAAGCCGGACAGGAATGGCAGGATGACTTTCTGCATCGATGAGTGCACCGCAGGCGCGCACGGCCGGGGCCGTCCGCGCGGAGTTATTCGGATAGGTGCGCCATTATAGGGCCCGCCCGCCGCGATATTCGCTCCAGCGTCGTGCTAATCACGAAAGCGGAAAACCTAAGCTCAAAAAAATCGTTCCAAAGCCCTGCACCGATCCCTAGACTGATTTCCCAGAAACAGCCGTGCAATCGCGTCCTCGCCCGCTGCACGGCCTGACCGGCGAGCCATCCCGATTCGAACGCACACCATGCATGCGCCGCTCATCCGCGACGCGAGCAGGGCGGTGTCTTTTTCAAATTCCGGCAAGGACAGTCAAGCAGGAGCAGCAGATGAATGTGTTCTGGTTTATCCCCACGCACGGCGACAGCCGCTATCTCGGTACGGCCGAAGGTGCGCGCGCCGCGGATTACGATTACTTCAAGCAGGTCGCGGTGGCGGCCGATACGCTCGGCTACGAGGGCGTGCTGCTGCCGACCGGCCGTTCCTGCGAGGATGCGTGGGTCGTTGCATCGAGCCTCATCCCGGCGACGCAGCGCCTGAAATTCCTGGTCGCGGTCCGTCCCGGCATCGCATCGCCGGGGCTGTCCGCGCGGATGGCCGCGACGTTCGACCGCCTGTCGGGCGGCCGCCTGCTGATCAACGTCGTGACGGGCGGCGATGCCGCCGAGCTCGAAGGCGACGGCCTGTTCGCGGATCACGACACGCGCTATGAAATCACCGACGACTTCCTGAACATCTGGCGCGGGCTGCTGTCCGCGTCGCACGACAACGGCGGGTTCGACTACATCGGCAAGCATCTGCAGTCGAAAGGCGGCAAGGCGCTGTATCCGCCCGTGCAGCGTCCGCATCCGCCGTTGTGGTTCGGCGGCTCGTCGCCGGCTGCGCACGAGATCGCGGCCGATCACATCGACACCTACCTGACCTGGGGCGAGCCGCCCGAGGCCGTCGCGAAGAAGATCGCCGATATTCGCGCCCGCGCCGAGGCGCGCGGCCGCAAGATCAAGTTCGGCATTCGTCTGCACGTGATCGTGCGCGAGACCGAGGACGAAGCATGGCGCGACGCCGAGCGCCTGATCAGCCGCCTCGACGACGAAACCATTGCACGCGCGCAGAAGGCGTTCGCGAACATGGATTCGGAAGGCCAGCGCCGGATGGCCGCGCTGCACGGCGGCAAGCGCGGCGGCCGCGAGGCGCTCGAGGTGTACCCGAACCTGTGGGCCGGCGTCGGCCTCGTGCGCGGCGGCGCGGGCACCGCGCTCGTCGGCAATCCGGAGCAGGTCGCGGAGCGCATGCGCGAATACGCGGATCTCGGCATCGAGACCTTCATCCTGTCCGGTTATCCGCACCTGGAGGAGTCGTACCGTTTTGCGGAACTCGTATTCCCGCTGATCAAGGGCAACGGCGCGGCGAAGGCGACTGGCCCGCTGTCGGGCCCGTTCGGCGAGATCGTCGGCAACAGCTATCTGCCGAAAGCGGCCCAGAGCTGAGCGACAGGAGGCCTGCGATGACAACGAAAACGTCGACGACGGGCGCGGCCGTGGCTGCCCGCGCATGGCGCGGCGTCGCACCGTGGCTCGTGCCGCTCGCGCTGCTGGCGGCATGGGAAGTCGGTGCGCGCACCGGCTGGCTGTCGACCCGCGTGCTGCCCGAGCCCGTGGCGGTCGTGCGAGCGGCCTGGTCGCTCGTGACGTCGGGTGAAATGTGGGCGAACGTGAAGGTCAGCACCTGGCGTGCGCTGTTCGGTTTCGCGATCGGTGGCGGCGTCGGCCTCGCGCTGGGGCTTGCGACCGGCTTGTCGAAGGCGGCCGAGGTCGCGCTCGATTCGACGATCCAGATGATCCGCAACATCCCGGCGCTCGCGATGATTCCGCTCGTGATCCTGTGGTTCGGCATCGACGAGAAGGCGAAGCTGTTCCTCGTTGCGCTCGGGGTGTTCTTCCCGGTCTACATCAACACGTACCACGGGATCCGCTCGGTCGATGCAAACCTGATCGAGATGGCGAAGAGCTACGGCGTACGCGGCTTTGCGCTGTACCGCGACGTGATCCTGCCTGGTGCGTTGCCGTCGATTCTCGTCGGCGTGCGCTTTGCGCTCGGGCTGATGTGGGTGATGCTGATCGTCGCGGAAACGATCTCCGCGCAGTCGGGCATCGGCTACATGACGATGAACGCGCGTGAATTCCTGCAAACCGACGTGGTGGTGGTCGGCATCCTGCTGTACGCGGTGCTCGGCAAGCTGGCCGATGTACTGGCGAAATGGCTCGAGCGTGTGACGCTGCGCTGGCACCCCGCTTATCAATCAGGAGCAAAGGCATGAATGCGACGACTTCGGCGGCCGCCTACGGCCCGCTCGCCGGCGCAGACCTCGAGGCCGAACTGGCGCAGGCGCGTGTCGCGGACGGCGACGCGCGGGACGCAGCGGTTCTCGAACGTGACGGCAGCGCATCCGTCGTTCCGCTCGCGCGGCGACGGCCAGGAAGCCTGGCGCCCGACGATGCCGTGACACTGTCGGGCGTCAGCAAGCGCTTCGGGGCACGCACGGTGCTCGACAACGTCGAGCTCGGCATCGCGCGCGGCAGTTTCGTCGCGATCGTCGGCCGCAGCGGCTGCGGGAAATCGACGCTGCTGCGTCTCGTGGCGGGACTCGAGCAGCCGAGCAGCGGCACGCTCCAGACGCGCGGCGAGGGCGGCGGCGAACTCGATACGCGGATCATGTACCAGGATGCGCGCCTGCTGCCGTGGAAGACCGTGCTGCAGAACGTGATGCTGGGGCTCGGGCGCGGCGCGCGCGACCAGGCACGTGCGGTGCTCGATGAAGTCGGGCTGCTGGAACGCGCGAACGACTGGCCCGCGCAACTGTCGGGCGGCCAGCGGCAGCGTGTCGCGCTGGCCCGTGCGCTCGTGCACCGGCCCCAACTGTTGTTGCTCGACGAGCCGCTCGGCGCGCTCGACGCACTGACCCGTATCGAGATGCACGCGCTGATCGAGCGGTTGTGGCGTGAGCATCGATTCACCGCGCTCCTCGTTACGCACGACGTGCAGGAGGCCGTCGCGCTCGGCGACCGCATCCTGCTCATCGAGCAGGGGCGGGTGGCGCTGGATCAGCCGGTGCCGCTCGACCGGCCGCGCGCCCGCGCGTCGGCCGCGTTTGCGGCGCTCGAGGATCGCGTGCTGAAACGCGTGCTCGCCGGCGGGCCCGGTGCGGCCGACCACGGCGCACCGCATGAGACAGACAACGTTCGACCGGTCGGGCAGATCCGCTGGGCCGTTTAAATCCGGGCGGCAGCGGCCGCCCGTTCTGAGATCTTTTCTTCGGAGCGATCAACCTGATGAGCATCACTGCAATCAACGTACGTAACCAGTTCAAGGGCAAGGTCAAGGAGATCATTCGCGGATCGGTGGTTTCCGAGGTTGACGTCGAGACGCCGTTCGGCATCGTCACGTCGGTGATCACGACCCGTTCGGTTGACGAACTCGAACTGAAGGTGGGCGCGGAAGTCGTCGCGCTCGTGAAATCGACCGAAGTATCGATCGCGCGCCTCTGAGCCCGCGTGTCCTGCACCGGCGCGGCGCCGCGGGCAACCTGCCCGTTGGCGCCGCCCGCATTTGCGCAGCGCGTTTGCGTTGGTATTCGACGCTCGGACGAAGTGCTAGGATGGAGCGACACCGATGCCGGAGGCCAACGCATGACCCCCATCCTTTCCCCCGAAGCCATCGAGGCGCTGAAATGGATCGACCAGTTCGGTGAAAGCCGGCCGGTTCCCGCTGCGTTCGACGACGTCGTTTACGCGTTGCTGAACGAGGGGCTGATCTACCAGGCGGCGGCCGACCGGGTCGACCTGACGGCCGATGGCAAGTCCTTTTTGTCCGACGAATACGATTGAGCGCACGGCGCCGGCCGCGCGGGCGGCCCGGCGCTGCGTCGCCACGGAGCGTGCGATGGAACCGAGAGGCAGCGACCTCGGCGATTTCAGCGAGCCGTACCGCGGCTTCGAGATCGAGGTGAAGACCGAGCAGGTCTGGGACGGCGAGCATGCGCATTACCGCGTGCTGCAGGGCGATGCCGTGCGGATCGACTGGCGGCGCGTCAAGGTCGACGGGATGCTGCTGACCGAACGACGCGTGATCGAGCGCGTGCTCGACGAGGCTCGGCGGGCGGTCGATGCGGAGCTGGGCGAGGGGTAGCACGCGTGCCGGGCAGGCACGGCCCGTGTTGCGGTAAAATAGCGGGTTGTTTCCGCGCCGTCTGGCCTGTTGCCCGAAATCCATGTCCGTACCGTCTTCACTTCCTCCCCGCCGCGTATCCGTCGCGCCCATGCTGGACTGGACTGACCGCCATTGCCGGTCGTTCCACCGTACGCTGACGCGCGACACGTGGCTGTATACGGAGATGATCACGACGGGTGCGCTGCTGTTCGGCGATGCCCAGCGGCATCTCGCGTTCACGCCGAACGAATCGCCGGTCGCGCTGCAACTGGGCGGCAGCGAGCGCGACGATCTCGCGCGCGCGGCGAAGCTCGGCGAGCAGTGGGGCTACGATGAAATCAACCTCAATTGCGGATGCCCGTCCGAGCGCGTGCAGCGCGGCGCGTTCGGCGCGTGCCTGATGAACGAGCCGCAGCTCGTCGCCGACTGCGTGAAGGCGATGCGCGATGCGGTGTCGGTGCCGGTCACGGTCAAGCACCGGATCGGGGTCGATGCGGTCGAGGACTACGCGTTCGTGCGCGACTTCGTCGGCACGGTGGCCGAAGCTGGCTGTGAAACGTTCGTCGTGCATGCGCGCAATGCGATCCTGAAGGGGCTGTCGCCGAAGGAGAATCGTGAGATCCCGCCGCTCAAGTACGACTATGCGTATCAGCTGAAGCGCGATTTTCCGTCGCTCGAGATCGTCATCAACGGCGGTATCACGACGCTCGACGAGGTTGCGCAGCATCTCGAGCATGTCGATGGCGTGATGCTCGGCCGTGAGGCGTATCACAACCCGTACGTGCTGGCGGAGGTCGATACGCGCTTCTACGGGGCGACCTCCGCGGTGCCGACGCGCGAAGAGGCCGAGGCGAAGCTGATCGAATACTGCGCGGCCGAACTGAAGCGCGGGACCTACCTCGGCGCGATCGTGCGGCACGCGCTCGGACTGTATCGCGGCATGCCCGGCGCACGCGGCTGGCGTCGTGTGCTGTCCGACAACAAGAAGCTTGCGCGAGCTGATCTGGCCGTGTTCGACGAGGCGCGCGCGCATCTGAACGAGGCCGAAGAAGTTTTTGAAAAAAAAGCTTTGCAAGATTCAAAAGTGTTCGTATAATCTTGTTCTTCGCTGCTGAAACACAAACGCAGCGAAGAACAAAAAGCAGTAACAGTGGTGGCTGTAGCTCAGTTGGTAGAGTCCAGGATTGTGATTCCTGTCGTCGTGGGTTCGAGTCCCATCAGCCACCCCAAAGAATGCATTAACAAAACAGGCGCTTAGGCGCCTGTTTTGCTTTGCGGGGGACAATAACGTCGATTCGAGCCTCGCCATCTCTAGAGCGCTCTGCTCGCCATCCATCCATTTCGCGTACGTTGTCAGGAACATCTCGATGCTGTGCCCGAGTTGTTTCGCGCAGAAGGCTGGGGTCATTCCGGCCATCAGCATTGCCGTCGCGTAGCTATGTCGCATGTTGTACGGCCGGCGGTAGCGAATTCCGAGTCGTTTTAAAATGGGCGTCCAGAAGCTTCGTCGGAATGCTCGTTCGTCCTCCGAGCGTATGCTGTACCGCGGATCATGAAAGATTGCGGCTCCGGAGATCTGTGTAAACGATCGCTGACGGTTCAACGCAGCAAGTGCCCGGCTATTGAGACGAACCGTGCGCGCGACTGCCGTTTTTGTTCGATCCTTGTGTTCGCCACGTACTAGGGCCTCTGGGCGCGGTAGAAATCCGCCTGGCGCAACAGATCGGCGTAGCAGGGGCGGTTCTGGCGAAAACGCTGGCCAGTTTCACGTTCCTGGCGAATCCACCACTCGGCCGCTTCGGGCCGCTTCATGAAAATGCGGACGATCTTGTGCTCAGCCTTCAGGAAGCAAGCGTCGCAGTTACCTTCATCGCTGTTCGGATCAAGGCGTAAGTCGAAGGGCATCGACTTCCAGAATACGTTCACCATCGGCTTTGTCACGCCGTCCGCGAACATGGGCATGTAGTTAGTCCAGCGGTCGGAGCCGCGGTTATTCGCGGCCATACGCTTGTGATACCAGCGCTCTTCGTCAGCTCGGACACCGATGATTGCTTCCCACTCGTCGTATCCGCGCTCGCGCATGAACCAACTCGCCGCCTTGATCTTCATGCGGTCGGTCCACATTCGATTAGCGGGATTCGGCAGAATCGGCGGTTCTCCTTTCTCGATGTTGCGGTACTGGCGGTAGTACTCGATCACGCGATCGAATGGCTCACCGTTGCGCTCGGCATGCTCGAAATCCGTGAGTCGCTACGAGAGGCCCGAGCCATAGACGCCCGTGAATTCAGTCCAGTAGACGTGCACGCCGAGGTATAACCCGACGTCGCGAATGAATTCGAGAGTCTCCGGGCGTTCTTTCCCAGTGTTGTGGAACGTCACGTACATATCGTCCGGCAACTTGCCGCCGTACGCCTTGACTGTCTAGCAGGTATGCCGATGACCGGCCGCCGCTGAAACCAAACTGGCTCGGACCGTCGAGAAAGTACGGGTTACGCGAAGTCATCGCATCCTCAAATCAGAAAAGAAGCGGGCGCAACGAAGGACGCTCGCAAAGTGCTACTGCCAGGGGAAAATCGAAAAGAGCAGGCGCTATACAAGCCGCCCACAAGAAAAAGCCACGTATCCGAGGCACCGGAATTTGCGTAGCTTAGGGGAACTGCGTTGCCGAGGCTTTGCGGCCGCTAGTCGAACTGCTCGACACAGAGAGCGGACGCGGTGAGAATCTGCGCGAGACCAATCGGCTTCTGGGCGTCGACCATGGCAAGAATCAATATTTCAAAATTCCGCCGCTTCGCGCTGACGATGGCGGCAATTGGGGCAATCAACGTCGGGATGGGGCTGGCCGTGCGACCACCGACTAAGCTGTCGGATATGTGCGCCGTCGACACAACGGGAAATGTCGTTGTCGACAAGGTTGCTGAAGGAACCGTGACAACGCTCGACCATGACTACTTCGTTGAAGAGCCCGGATCTAACGCCGTGCTCTTGTCCCGTTGCGCCAAGGGAGCCTGTGCCCCGTTAGACCCTTCATATTTGAAGGGCCACGTTGGAGAACCCGTCCGTGCCGAATTTTGCGACCGACATGCCGCGAAGCTCACCATATCCAACAAAATCGTCTTTCAACTGACCCAGCACTACCTCGATCAGAACTTGGAAGCGACCCAGAAGAATCGCAATCTGCTGAACACAATCGCGTTCTTCTGGATCGGTTTCTGGCTCGTGCTGATGGCAGCCATGGAGATCCGTGCACGGTCGCAGGCTGCGTAGAGGCTAGCGTGCTACGATTCGCACCACAATAAACGTGGTGCGAAGATGAAGCTGAAAGTACTGCTGGGATTACTGATCGGGCTCGCGATAGCTGTAATAGTCGCAATAGTGGGCGCCACGTCCTCGGCAACGAACAACGCAGCTATACGCGCAACCCGTGCTTAACGATCGACCACATTGCTCGCGATCCCCACCTGAGCCGTTCGGGTATTTCTAAAAACCACCCACGACCACAAAGCGCCGCCCGCCACCTTGGCGACGAACTGCAACGCGGCGATCGTCGGAAACACTGTCCCGAACGCAATAAGCGGAAAGACGATGGAGTCGACAGCCGCACCCGCGACGTTCGCGCCGTTGGCGCGCGCCAGTATCGGAAAGCGACGTGCGAGTTGAAACACGATTGCACTTGCCACGGCTGCCGAACCGAACGCTACGAGAGACGCGAGGGCGATTTCCTTGGCAGCGGGATTGAGCGCGTAACTGACAACGCCGGCGGCTGCGATCAACGCAAACATCCGCGACCAGAGCGCGCGGCCGCGCCAGTCCAGATGGAGCCGGTCTCGAATCGCGAGATCGAGTCCGATCAGAAAGAACGCGATGATCGGTGTAGCAGCTGGCCCGAAATGAGCGACCATCAGGTTCGCGACAGCGACTGCTGCGATATAGATCAAGACGTACATGATTTCCCTGCAATAAAGAGTGCGCGCTGCGTCGATTCGGAGCCGAAGTTTGCCATACATGGCTGATTAAACGGACGGGTGCTTCGCTACGAGTAAGCCGGGTGGAACGTCGCACGGTTGGCGGACGGCCAGCGTTGCGAGCGACTGGATATCGTCACAGTGTCGCCGGCTTTCATCAATGGATCTTCGACGCGAGATTGTATGGCCGTATCCCGTCGACATGATGTTGCGAAGTTTCCTGTCGCAGCTAAGGTTCTTGTGCCCCGTGCCGTTATCTTCCATGGACAGCCCTCGTGCCTCGAATGCTGATCCGTTTTCTTGCCTGCTCGCGTTCCGCGTGAGCAGGCTTTTTTCGTTTATGGCCGCGCTTTGCGCATGAATGGCGGAATGGGACAGGGACTTGGCGTGAAGCGACAGCGCGCAACAGTCTTACATTGGTGTAATGTGTCGGCTTCCTCGTGCCCTCATGCTTTGCAGGGCCGTTCGATCCCGACGACCAATGACGGTGTCGGGATTTTTTTTGTCTGCATCCCGTTGCACGGGCAACGAGTTGCAGCGACGCCCGGCGGGCCGGCGCTGATGTGATCGCGTCATACGCGGAGAAGACGATCGCTGGCGAACGTCACGAGCCAGTGGGTGGCGACGGCGCATGCAAGGTACGCGACGATAACGTGCGGGGTGCGATGCCTTGACTTCGTCGTCCCGGGACGGGCCGACACGGTATCGTTCTGGCGCAGCGTCGTTGAGGGTTGCATGCCGCAACGCGCGGTATATTTTGCGGCGAGACGTCCCGATCAAGAGAGCAAGCCGAAGGAGTGACCACCGATGCCGGAAACCCGGGCCACGCTGCGTGCCGCGACAGCGCTAGACGCAAACCACATCGCTCGCCTGCACACGCTGAGCTGGCAAACCGCATACAGCCACGTCCTGCCGGCTGCCTACCTGACCGACGAGGTGCCGACGGAACACGCGAACCGATGGCGGCACTATCTCGATCGCGATGAAAAAGAGTGGGGTCTCGTGCTGATCGCCGAGGCGGACGGCGAGCCCGTGGGCTTCGTCAGTGCCGAGCGTCCCGTCGACCCGGTGCTTGGCGTGTTGCTCGACTGCCTGCACGTCCATCCTTCGCATCACGGAAGCGGCACGGGCAAGCGCATGATCGAAGCCGTCCGCGCCTGGGCGCGCACGATTGGCGTGGACATGGTCCACCTGAAGGTGCTGGAGGACAACAAACGCGCGATCGGTTTCTATGAACACAACGGTTGGCAACTGGCGGGTATCGAGACGAGCCGTATCGGCCAGACGGAGGTCACCGACCGGATCTATGCGATACAGGCGTAGCGGCCTGGCGACATTCGAGCGAACGGTCGCACGATGGGCGGCCGTCGCCGGGCGAAAGCCGAACGGACTCCGTCGCTACTCGCCGCAGTACCGCACGAGCAGATCGGCTTCCGTCTCGTGCACCTCGACGGGCAGGGTCGTTGCGCCTGCATAGGCAAGATAGCGCGCGCGATGCTGGCCGTTGCGGAACGACGCGACGCCGACCTTCGACAGGCCGGGGATGCCGAGCAGCGTTCGCGTTCTCGTCTCGCGAAACGTGATGTACGGCATGTCCGCAATCCTGTCCTGTTCAGGATCGAGGAATTCGCGAATGCCCGCGGCTTTTCCAGGGGCCCAGTACAGAACAGACGGCAACACGTAGTCCGTCGTGTCGCGGTCGGCACATGCCAGCAATTTCGTCAGATCGATCGTGACGACCCGGTGTCGCGTATCGTCGGACGAGAAGACCCGCTTGAGGTGCGTATAGGCATAGGGGGTATGCCCGGGAAGCTGGATAACCCAGACTTCTACGCCATTTTCCTGTGCGTGGGCGAGTGCCATTGTTTCCTCTGATGTCGCAAGCGGCCTTATTGATTCCAGTTTAGCAGCGCGATTGCGGCGGCGCAGCAGGGCAATACCCGCAATAGGAAATCGGAGCGATTCGCGGCAGAACCTGAACTGCAAGCAAAAATGCGGAGAGGAAGGGTGGGTAAATCGAATCCGGTCAGGTGTCGTCGATCGATATCGACAGGTCACGAGAATATCGCGATACTGCCCGCAGACATGATGCGCCGCGCGAATTTCATCGAAGATTCACACAGTCTCGCGAAACCCGGTGCGCGGCTCATCATAAGAACAGAGCTGGCAGATTGATCGGAGAAACCATGTCGTCGAAACTTGAAATCGAGTACCTCGATTACTGTTTCACCGCGACGCTTGAAATCAGGGCGTCCGGTCGGACAGGTGTGGTCGACTGGCATCTCGAATCCGATTCACGAAGCAAGACGCTTGCGTGGATCGTGTTCGACCGCTTTCTCGAGCGGCATGATTTCGTCGATGAAGAGGATGCGCGTGCCAACATCGTCGGCTGGCTGGAGCGACTGGCCGATCCGAGATCGGGCGCATCGCTCGAAATGGCGAACGTGAGTGCGGTTGCTGCCGGAGCGGTGGCGACGGGCGTATCGCCCACATCGACTGCCGAAATCGTCAGCGAAACCGTCATCGATATCGCTGGCGAGCTCGACTGGATCGAGAGGGTCGCAGAATGGCTTTTCAGCTGACCGTCACGATGATGAAACCCGGTTGCCATGACGCGAGTCCCGGTGTTTGCAAAACGCGGTTTTGAAAAAATCGGTTCAGGAAAATGAAGCCCGAATCATGTCGATCGGAAAAATAGAATAAACCTGCTTTGACAAACACCCGCGACTGACCGGAAACTGGGCCCGGGCCTGAAAATATCCGATTGAATCAAAACAAAATAAAACTCCAGACATGAAAAGAAGAACGCTGCTGTCGGCGGGCGCGATCGTTGTCGCTGCCGGCCTGGCAGGCTGCGCTGCAATGCTGTTCGAAGACGGCCATTACGAAGAGACAGTCGACCGATTCCTCGTCAGCGAGGACGGCAAGCAATTCGTCGTGCTCGGCAAGAAATATCACTACATCTTCGATATGCCGGAGCATCTCGGCGCGGTGCTGGCATCGCGTTACCGGAAATCGATCAAGGCGTCGCTATATGAGTTCGTCGCGCAGGGCAGCAAGATTTCGGGCGACTTCTCGCTGCGGCTCCACCGCGATGACATGACCGATGAGGATTGGAATCGTGCGCTGGAGGACGGCTTCACGAAGCTCGGAGACTGGGATCTGGGGATGAAGGGTGAACTGGCCGGATCGCGCTATCTCGCCGATGGTTTTGCGCAGGGCAAGACGTGGTCGTCGTTTACGCATTCGTACAAGATCCAGGTCACCGACCGCATCACGACGGCGGGCAAGGCCGTGCGCGTGCTCGCGACGCCCGTCACGCTCACGGCCGACGGCGTGATGATGATCGGGGCCGTGGTGCTGTCGCCCATCATCGTGGTGACGCTCGCGCCGGTCGCGGGCGTTGGGCTCGGACCGTGACGCGATCCGCACGGCACGCGAGCGAACCAATTGCTGCGGCATTGTCACCAAATGGTGAGTTGCCGCACAGATCGTTGCGCGGCCCACGCTCACAATTTGGCCGGTTGACCGTTCTTCCCCGGCCCGGTCAACCGTTTCCCCGCTCGCTCGCGCAGGAGCGGGGGCTTTTTGCCCGTCCGACGCGGGAAGGCTGCGTCGACGGAACCGGACAGGCGTCCGGCGGGCGGCGTGATCGCATCGATTGCGCGCCCCGGCATCCGTTCGCCTGATCCGCACGAATCGCTTTCCTCGTGCCTGGGCGAACCCTCAGGCCCATCGCCGGTTTCGGCCGGTGATGCCTTGGTCCCGGCGGCGCGCAAGCATGCCGCCGGGATATTTTTTGCGCCGGATGCGTTGCATCACGTGTCGCACAGCGGGCAGGTCGACCCGCTCAGTCAGCCTGTTCGACGCTGGTTTCCCATCCGTCGTAATCCCCTCCGAGGGCACGCACTTCGTGGTTGATCGCGATCGTATGACGCGTGATGTCGGCCAGCGCCATGGTGCCTTCATGCGAAAACCGGACTGCCGACTTGCCGTCCTCGGTGGGCGCAACCGATTCGACCGGATAGCCTTTCGATTCGGCCCAATCCGCGAACTGATGCGCGTCGCTCGGGTCGGGGAAGTACGCCCAGTGCATCACGCGCCGGCTTACCTCGCTGGCGTCGCCTTTCTTCCGCAATTCATCCAGCACGCGCATGTCGCGCATGATCAGCCAGTCGTCGTCGGTCGGATAGAGCGTCTGCCAGTACGCTTCCTTGTCCGGATCGTCCTGGTGCGCGTACTGCAGTGCGTAGGTCGTCTGATCGGCCAGCGCGTCGACGATCTCCGCCGCGGCCTCTTCGTCGAACGGCACGTAGAAAAGGAAATCCCGGTGGCCGTCGACGGTGATGCGGCCAACCTGCACGCCACCTTTTGCGGTGATCGTGGCGTCGAGCAGATCCTCGATCTGCGCGAGACCGGCGAATTCGTCGCCGGTGGGCAGGCCTTCCGGCGACGGATGCGCAAAGGGGACGCGCACGCTGAGCAGCGACGTGCGCGGATCGCCTTCGGCGATTTCCGCAAAGCTGTGGTTGAAGCTGATGAAAGCCTGATGGTCGCCCATTCTGGCAGGGAAGGTTCCCCAGGCGTCGGTCATGTGTTTCTCCCGTGCACGATTGTCTGTTGACGGTTGTAAAGCGTCCCAATGTATCATCGAAAATCGCGTTGACCGGAGAAGCGCGCATGATCGCGAGTCTGGGCATCCTGGTGCCGGTCGAAGACGATCGCTTCCGAGCGGTGGTGGATTTCTATCGTTCGGCGCTCGCGCTGCCTGTGCACTCCGAAGGCGTGTCGGCTGCGGGGAATCCGTGGCATCGCTTTGTCGTGGATGGAGCGACGCTGACCATCCATACGGGTAGCGGTGGCAAGTTTCCGTACCCGGAGTTTCGTCCGACCGGCCATGGCATTGCGCTGGCCATCGAAGTGGCGCATGTCTCGGAAGCCGTTGCGCGACTTGAGTCGAGTCGCGTCAGTATCCTGAACGAATGGGACTACGGCGACGGCACGATCGCGATTTCCGTGGCCGATCCGGCGGGAAACGTCTGCGAGATCTGGGGCCGTCCGTGACCGTGCATCGGTACGGCGGGCCGCAAAAAAATTCGAAGGAGATGCCGATGTCGATGTTTGCGGTGAATGGCGTGCGAATCGATCCGCTCAGCGCGCGCGTGACGCACGTGCGCTGGGCGGCCGTGAATCCGGCCGATCGGTCGTGGGCGGCGACACCAAGCGAGGCGCCGGTGGCGGACGTGGCGCGCGCGCTCGCGTCCGGAAACGATGTCCGTGCAATCTTCTCGGCATCGGACGCCACCGCGATCGGGCCCAGGCTGAAACGTGTGCTGTATCGCGATGCATCGGAAGGCATCGAGCTCGACATCGATGCAACGAACGAGTCGCGGACGCTGCGCGACCTGCCGCAAATCTGACCGGCGCGGCATGCGTCAGCGATAGCGGGCGCCATCGCATCGATGCCGGCACCTGGCCGAACGGCCGTTAGTACGACGTCGATCGCGGGGAGTAGTATTGGACGATCGTCACCTGCTGCGTTGCCGGTTGCGCTGAACGGTTCGACGGGCCACGGGATCTTCATCGAGCCGTTAACGGAAGCGAATATCGCAAACGCGTACGAGATCATGTCCAGACCGCTCATCGCCCTGTTGGCATCCGTGCTTTGTCTGGCGCTGTCGGCTTGCCAGACCGCGCCCGAGCCGCCTCCGCTACCGTCACCCGACACCGCGTCGGCCGCCGCGGCCGTTCCGGCATCGTCGCAGTCCGAGCCGATCCGTGGCGTCGGCCAGGCACCTCATCTGGCAGGGCAGAGCCACTGGGCTATTGGTCAATGCACGACCAACGGCACCGTCAAGGTGTGCAACTGAACATGACCGATGCCGACGGAGCGTGGCCCGTGCCGCACGGACGAAGGCGCATTGTCGTGCGTCGATGCTTGCCTTCGTCGATCCCGACCATTTCCTGTCGGCAGGCCGCGTGTCCCGGCGCGTCGATAGGGTGTCCGGCCTCGATGAGCCGGTTGTCGTCGATGTGAGTGATCGCGCGATGAACGACGAAAGCGAGACCGCCGATTCCGGCTGGCACGTCGATCCCGTTGCGGAAACTGTCGTCGGCCAGTTGCCGATGACGCTGGCAGTCGACGGCCGGAGCCTGAAAAGAAGGGCGATCGTGTGTGCGGTGCTGGCCGTGGCGAGCCTGTGCGGTTATGCAGCTGCTCCGGCGCTCTGGCCGGTGGCGGCGCTGGCCTTGTTGCTGGCGCTGGCGGGGGCCGCCTTCTTCGTGTCGTCGCGGCGCAGGATGGCGCTGCATGTCGACGAGACGGGCTTCAGGCTGATCGGGGCTTTGCGCGAGCAACCCGTCACGCCGTGGCGTGACGTCACCGAATTCAGGATCATCAGCGTCGCCGGAAATCGCTACATCGGCTACCAGTTTTCGGCGCTTTCATCGCGCAACAAGGTACCGGGTGGCGTGATGCTGCCGATCGCCCGGTTTGCCGATCTGCCGCTCGATGCGGTGGCCGGATTGCTGGAGGCATGCCGCCGGCAGTTCGGCATACCGGACAACGAGGCCGACCGACCGGGCCGATGACGCCCGATGCGGGGAAGCCGCGCGCCGATACCCGGGAAAAAAATGTCAGGCGCCGTGTCGATTTCCGCCGGGTTCGTCCGTCGTAGCATCGGAGGCGTGCGCATCGCGCGTCCGTCCCGATTCCGATACGACAACCGACCGAAGGAGCGACACACATGTCCACGTCCGTCAAACCGATCCCGGAAGGGATGCGCACCCTGACGCCGCACCTGATCTGCGCCGGCGCAACAGCAGCCATCGACTTCTACAAGCGCGCGTTCAATGCGAGCGAACAGTTTCGCCTGGCGATGCCCGACGGCCGGCTCGCGCACGCGTGTCTCGTGATTGGCGATTCGACACTGATGCTGGTGGATGAAATGCCCGAGCACGGCGCGTTCGGGCCGAAGGCACTGAAAGGCACGCCGGTCTGCCTGCACCTGTACGTGCCGGACACCGACGCGGCGATCGCGAAGGCGGTCGCGGCCGGCGCGACGGTCACGATTCCGGCTGCCGACATGTTCTGGGGCGATCGCTACGGACAGGTCGAGGATCCGTTCGGCCATCGCTGGTCGCTCGCGACGCACCAGCGCGACCTGACGCCTGAGCAGATCGCGGAGGCCATGGCCAGCGCGCCGCCGTGCGGAAGCTGACGCAACCACGCAATCGCAGTCGAGCGGCAGGGCGGCGGCAGGCGCCTGCGCCCGGTCCGCCCGCGCTTACGTGCCGGCCGTCTTGCCGCGCTGCTTGTCCTCGTACATCCGTTGATCGGCCGAGGCGAGCAGGCCGGCCACGTCGCGATGGTGCGCGGGATCGTAGTCGACATGCCCGACGCTGAACCGGATGTCATAGCCGCGTGCGTCGGCCGCGTCATTTGTCCCGGCTGCGAGGCCGCTTACCGGATCGTATGTCGGACCGTATCGCGCATTGTTCGGCGCATCGCCACGTTGCCAATCCGCCGACCGGTGATTTTGGCCCGACACGAATCGATGCAGATGAGGTGAGAAGTGAGCGTCATGGGCACGCATTTCGCCCCGATGCGCAATCGGAAGCACGATACCTCAAGGTGCCCGGCGCAGTGCCGTAAAACAGGGTGAGTCCATTCGTTCATCGCTCCCCATCGCACCATGGTTCGATTTCTCTACGCGGGTTATCTCGCGTTTGCGCTATATCTTCTTTATCCGATGGTTCAGAACACGCTGGCGTTCGGCGTCGTTTGCGTGAGCAGCGCGCTGCCGGGCGGCGTCAGCGGCTTGCCGACGTCTCCGGCAAGCGGCGCGAGCGGACAGGCGAATCGCTGTGCGCCGACGGCGCAGGCCGGTGCGGCGACCGGGCGGGCGCCCGACATCCATTGATGTGTGGCGGCGCGCTGGCCATTCGGCTGAATTGCGCTTCGCGCCGCGCTCGCCGATTATCAGCAACACGGCGGATCGAACACGGGGCGCGCGCCGTGCGGCCTGCCTCAGTAGCTGGAGCGGTACGGCGTGCCCTGGTCGAAGCGGCTTTGCCAGTGCGTGAGATAACGCGACGCGAGTTGCGGGTTGTTCCACACCACGACGACGTTCTCGGAATTGCGGCTGGCCGCCGATGCGCTGTAGTTGAACGAGCCCGTTTCGACGTGCTCGGCGTCGATCACGAGGTACTTGTCGTGATGGATCGCGTAGGCATCGATCGTGCGCGTCGGGATACCTGCGTTGACGAGCAGGTTCAACGCCTGCTTGCTGCTCTTTGCGCGATTGCCCTTGTCGTCGACGACCACCGCGACATTCACGCCGCGTCGCCTGGCCGCGAGCAGCGCGCGCGTGACGGGCGGCGACGTGAACGAATACGCGGCGACGCGGATCGAGCTGCGCGCGGCGCCGATCGCTTTCAGCACGAGCGCTTCGGCACCACCGTCGGGCGAAAATGCCGATTCGACGACCTGTGTCGCGGGTGCTTCGTGAGTGGGGGCCGGCAGCCAACGCGACACGACGTCGATCGCCTGCTGGAGCAGCGATTCACTTTGCGTCTTGCCGAAGGCGGCGAACGGAGTGGCGAACAGGGAGGCGGCGAGACAGGCAGCGGCGAGGCGATTGCGCGACAACATCTTGGACAGCGAACAATTTCGAGACAGCGGGCCGTGAGTGTAACGCAGACGTGGCGGCCCGGTCACGTGTGGATGAGACGGGATGACGCATCGCGAAGACCGCGATGGCAGAGGCGGTGACGCAAAGTTGCGTTGAGCGGGATCCCGTGATCGGGTTGATCCGCGGATGGGGGCGATAGCAGCGCGCGATTGCGCGTGCGATGGTGGTGGAATGGCAGCGTATAAGCGCCTGCGCGAGTGCAGCCGGGCAGGGTCGACGCGGCACGCGACAGCAGCGCGAGTGCGACTAACGATCCGTGTGCGTTACGCGTTCTTTCATGGATGCACGACGCTGCATCAATCCTCGGCCGCAGGCGCCCCGGCTGCTTCGGCTGCGATCCAACCGGGGCCACGCTCCGGCTGCACGTCGCGTGCGTCGAGCGGTTCGCCGCACGCGGAGCAAACGGTGACCGCATGCATCAGATGGCCGCACGTGCGGTGACGCAACTGCACCGGCGGCCCCTGGCCGTCGTCTTTCCAGCGGTCGCCCCACGCCGTCAGCGCGAGCAGGGTCGGGTAGAGGTCGAGGCCCTTGTCCGTCAGCCGGTATTCGAACCGCGGCGGCCGCTCCTGGTACGCGCGCTTGACCAGCACGCCTTCGTCAACGAGTCGCGCAAGCCGCTCGGCCAGCACATGGCGTGTGAGGCCAAGCTGGGCCTGGAACGCGTCGAAGCGGCGGCAGCCGAGGAACGCGTTGCGGAGGATCAGCATGGTCCAGCGGTCGCCGAGCACGGCGAGCGTACGCGCGACCGAACAGTTCAGCGTGCCGATGTCATCCCATTTCATCGTCGAGTCTCCTGCATCCTTTGCGGCGGTTCGGCGAAATAGCGGGTTCGATTATAGAACCCGTCTTCGGTTTCAACGGGCCCGGCCACGTTGACAACGGGTGCCGTCGTTGCCAATAATGAGTTCCAATTTAGAACTTACTCGCGCGGCGACGCGCTTTCAACCCGGAGACAACCCGATGAACCCGCTTTCCCTGTCTGGTCTCGATCTGCTGCGCGCGGCGGTGTCGGGCGATGCACCGCTCGCGTCGATTTCCGAGACGATCCCGATGCGCCCGCTCGACGTCGAGCTCGGCTATGTGAAGTTTTCGGCGCGGGCGGACGACCGGCACCTGAATCCGCTTGGTGGCGTCCACGGCGGGTTCGCCGCGACGGTGCTCGATTCGGTCACCGGATGTGCGGTGCATTCGATGCTGGATGCGGGCGTTGGCTATGGCACGGTCGATCTGCATGTGAAGATGCTGCGGCCCGTGCCGCGCGACGTCGACCTGGTCGCGGAAGGGCGCGTGATTCACCTGTCGCGCTCGCTGGGCGTCGCAGAGGGTACGCTGAAGACCGCGGACGACAAGATCGTCGCGCATGCGTCGGCAACCTGCTTCATCCAGCGGCCGCAGTAACCGCGGGCGGCAGCGCCATCGTCCGGGGCAGCGCGTGAACCTCGTTGCCGGCGCCGAAGGCCGCCTGTAAGCGTAGGCGGAGCCTGTCTGAAGCAGTCGCTTCAATGTGATAGCGTTCCTGGTTTCCACCGACGCGACAGGAACAGCATGGAATACCGCACACTTGGCGATTCGGGCATCGAGGTCAGCCTGATCGGCCTGGGCACGATGACGTGGGGCGAGCAGAATTCGGAGCGCGATGCGCACGAGCAGATCGACTACGCGATCGGGCAGGGCGTCACGCTGATCGATGCCGCGGAGATGTATCCGGTGCCGCCGAAACCCGATACGCAGGGGCGCACCGAGGCGTACATCGGCACCTGGCTCGCGCAGCATCGCGCGCAGCGCGAGCGCATCGTGCTCGCGACGAAAATCGCCGGTCCGGCGCGGCAGCCGCACAATCCGCGCCATATTCGCGGCGAAGGCAACCAGTTCGACCGCAAGAACCTGATCGAAGCGCTCGACGGCAGCCTCAAGCGCCTGCAGACCGACTACGTCGATCTCTACCAGCTGCACTGGCCCGACCGCAGCACGACGACGTTCGGCCGTCCCGCCTATCCGTGGGTCGACGACGCCTATACGGTGCCGATCGAGGAAACCCTCGGCGTGCTCGCGGAATTCGTGAAGGCCGGCAAGGTGCGTGCGATCGGCGTGTCGAATGAAACGCCGTGGGGCGTCGCGCAGTTCCTGCGCGCGGCCGAGAAGCTCGGGCTGCCGCGCATCGCGAGCATCCAGAATCCGTACAGCCTGCTGAACCGCACGTTCGAGAACGGGCTGTCGGAATTCACGCATCGCGATGGCGTCGGCTTGCTCGCGTATTCGCCGCTCGCGTTCGGCTGGCTGTCCGGCAAGTACGAGAACGGCGCGCGTCCGGCCGGCGCACGCATCACGTTGTTTGAACGTTTCCAGCGTTACAGCAAGCCGCAGGCCGTCGAGGCGACGTCGCGCTATGTCGCGCTCGCACGGCGTCACGGGCTGTCGCCCGCGCAACTCGCGCTGGCGTTCGTCAACAGCCGCCCATTCACGCGCAGCAACCTGGTCGGGGCGACGTCACTCGAGCAGTTGAAGGAGAACATCGGCAGCGTCGACGTGAAGCTGTCCGACGAGATCCTCGCCGAAATCGACGCGCTGCACGAACTGCAGCCGAACCCAGCGCCGTAAACGGCGCACGGCCCGCACGGCAGCGATGCCGCGGCGGGCCGCACCGGCGGCGCATCGCTGCGCCGCCGTTTCTTCCGTCATCGCATCTTGAGCCGTGTGCGCGCGACGAACAGCGCGGCGAGGCTCAGCAGCGCGCAGCCCATCAGATAGAGCGCCGGCGACAGCCGGTTGCCGGTCGCGCTGATCAGCCAGGTGATGACGAACGGCGCGAAGCCGCCGAACAGCGTGACACCCGTGTTGTAGCTGACCGCGAGCCCCGTTGCGCGGGTCTGCGACGGGAACAGCTCGGCCATCAGCGCCGGCAGCGCGCCGCAGTACATCGCCTTCAGCGCACCGATCCAGACCAGGGCGGCGAGCATCGTCGCGAACGACGCGTGACGCGTGAGCCACGCGAACGTCGGGTACACGGTGACGAGCATCAGGACCGCCGCGACCGCCATCATGCGGATCCGCCCGGTACGATCGGACAGGTGGCCGACGACCGGCGTGACGAGCGTGAGCACGAAGCCGGTCGCGAGCGTCGCCGCGAAGCCCGTCGATGCGGGCAGGCCGAGCTGCTTGATCGCATAGGTCGGCATGTACAGGATCATGTAGTTGATCGCGGTCGAGATCACGAGCGCGCCGATCGACAGCAGCACCCGCACCTTTTGTTCCGCGAACAGCTCGCGCACCGGCGCTTCCGAGCGTGCCTGCGTCTTGAACTCGACGCCTTCGTCGACGTAGCGGCGGATGTACAGCCCGACCGGGCCGATCGCGAGCCCGAACAGGAACGGCACGCGCCAGCCCCAGCTCTCGAGTTGCGCGGTCGTCAGCGTGGAGGTCAGCAACGCGCCGAAGCCCGACGCGAGCAGCGTCGCGAGACCCTGGCTCGCGAACTGCCAGCTCGACATGAAACCGCGCCGCTGCGGGGCGTGCTCGACGAGGAACGCGGTCGAGCTCGCGAATTCGCCGCCCGCGGAAAAGCCCTGCATCAGCCGCGACAGCATGATCCCGAGCGGCGCGAGCAGGCCGATCGATGCATAGGTCGGCATCAGTGCGATCAGCAGCGTGCCGGCCATCATCATCGCGATCGACAGCAGCAGCGACGCCTTGCGGCCCGCGCGATCCGCGTATGCGCCGAGCACGAAGCCGCCGATCGGCCGGATCAGGTAGGACAGCCCGAACGTGCCGAGCGTCAGCATCAGCGACGTCGCTTCGCTGGTGGCGGGGAAGAACAGCTTGGCGATCGTCACCGCGAAGAAGCCGTAGACGATCAGGTCGAACCATTCGAGTGCGTTGCCGATCGACGCCGCGAAGATGATGCGCCGGATCTTCGCGGCGCTGGGGCGGGCGGCTTCCTGCGAGGTCAGGGTGGTCGTATTCATCGTGTGTGCAGGTCCCGTGAAAGGGCGAAGCGCGTTACAGGGCGGCGCCGGCCGCGGCGGCCGCGGCGGGCGCTGCGCAGCGAGCGGTCGGCGCGTCGTCGCCGAGATCCCAGAAGAGGCCGGCCATCATCTGCAGCCCCTCGCTGACGACGCTCGCGAGCAGGTGCTCGTCCGGTGCGTGCTGCGAGCACGCCGGGTACGAGTGCGGCACCCACAGCGTCGGCAGCCCGAGCGTGTCGGCGAACACTTCGTTCGGCAGCGTGCCGCCGAGATTCGGCAGGATCGCGGGCTTCTTGCCGGTGGTCCGCGCGAGCGACGCGACGGCCCAGCGCACCCACGGATCGTCCGGCGGCACGCGCGTTGCCGGTGCGCCGCGTTCGACGTCGATCTCGATATCGGCGAAGCCGTGTGCGTCGAGGTGCGTGCGCAGATGCGCGTGCAGCGCCTCCCAGTCGGTGCCGACGACGAAGCGCAACTGGCAGTGCGCATACGCGGCGGGCGGGATCGCGTTGACGGGGTGCTCGGGGTTGCCGGCCTTGAACGCGAGGATCTCGAACGTGTTCCAGCCGAACACGCGCTCGGGCGCGGTGAGGCCGGGCTCGCCCCAGTCGGCGTCGAGCGCCGGATCGCCGGGGCCGCCGCCGACGGAAAGATCGGCGAGCGCATCGCGCACGGCCGCCGGGATCGGCGGCGGACGCAGCCCCGCGACGCGAATCGCGCCGCGCGCGTCGACGAGGCTCGCGAGCGCGTGCGCGAGCACGATCGCCGGATTGCGCAGCAGCCCGCCCCAGTTGCCGGAGTGATGCGCGCCGTCACGGGCGCGCAGGCTCAGCTTGAAATTGACCGAGCCGCGCGAGCCGAGGAACACCGTCGGGCGCGCGGCGGCGATGCGCGGGCCGTCGGATGCGATCAGCACGTCGGCCGCGAGCGCGTCGCGCTCCTGGCGGCACAGCGCGTCGAGGCCCGGCGAACCCGTTTCCTCGCCCATCTCGATCAGCAGCTTCGCGTTGAAGCCGAGCCGGCCGCCGCGCGCGTCGAGCACGCTCGCCAGCGCGGCCAGGTTGATGGTGTGCTGCCCCTTGTTGTCGGCGCTGCCGCGGCCGTACCAGCGGTCGCCGTCGGCCGTCAGCGTCCACGGCGACAACGGCGCGCGCCACTGCGCGTCGTAGCCGCGCACGACGTCGCCGTGGCCGTAGATCAGCACGGTCGGCAGCGCGTCGTCTTCGTGGCGCGAGGCGAGCAGGAACGGGCCGCCGCCGTCGACGGGATTGTCGACGATCCGCGACGTGAAGCCGAGGCGCGCGGCTTCGGGGGCAATCTCGTCGGTCAGGTAGGCGCGCAGTGCGGCACCGTTGCCGCTTTCCTGGCTTTCGGTGCGAAGGCCGACGCGGCGGCTCAGGGTCGTGAAGAACGCGCCGGATTCGAACTGGTTCAGCGCGTGCTGGATGGCGGCGGTACGGCTCAAGTCGGGTCTCCTCTGTCGGGTTCGCTGCACGCGCCGGATCGGGCATGCAGCGTGAAGTGCGATCGATTCTAGGAAGCCGTTTTTTTTGTCACAATGATCGAATTTCGAACCTTTCTTTGCCGAAAAGGCAAAGCAGCGCGGCCGGCAGCCGGGCGGAGACAGAACGATGGCGGCTTTCCTGCATGGCCTGGCGTTGCGGTATTTCGTCGAAGTGGCGCGTACCGGCTCGATCAGCGACGCGTCCGCGCGGCTGCACGTGGCCGTATCCGCGATCAGCCGCCAGATCGCGAAACTGGAGAGCGAGCTCGGCGCACCGCTGTTCGAGCGCCGGCCGCGCGGGATGGCGCTGTCGGAGGCCGGCGAGCGGCTGCTGGCGTTCGCGCAGCGCAGCCTGCTGGAGGCCGAGCACGTGATGAAGGACATCGGCGGGCTCGACGCGCTGCACGGCAGCCTGCTGAAGATCGCGTGCTCGGAAGGGTTCGCGATCGACTTCCTGCCCGGCACGCTGGCCAGCTTCAAGGCGCGCCATCCGGGTGTCGATTTCTCCGTATGGGTGGTGTCGCCGGCGGACGCGACGCGGCGTGTGCGCGACGGCGATGTGGACATCGCGTTGAGCTTCAGCCTCGCGCCGGAGAAGGGCGTGCGCGTCGACCACACCGAACGCGCGCCGATTTTCGCGCTGGTGCGGCACGACCATCCGCTCGCGACGCGGGAAGCCGTGTCGCTCGCCGATGTCGCGCGTCACCCGCACGTGCTGCCCGAGGCCGGCACGACGGTGCGCCAGCTGATCGACATCGCGTGCGCGCTCGACGGGCTGCTGCTCGAGCCCGAACTGACGAGCAACAACACGGCGGCGATGTACGGCTACGCGCGGCGCACGGGCGCGGTGATGTTCACGGGGCTGCTGTCGGTGCGTGACCGCTGCGCCGCGGACGGCTTCGTCGTCGTGCCCGTGACGAACCCGCAGTTGCGCGAGCGCAGCATCCAGGTGCAGACGATGGCGGGGCGCGATCTGCCCGCGTCGGTTCGCGCATTCCGCGACCATCTGATCGATGCGATGCAGGCCGCGTCGGCGCCGCCGACTGCCGCGCGCGGCCCGAGAGGCCGGCCCGTGAGATAATCGTCAATCCGCCTTCCGTGCCCATGCGGCTCATCGAGCCGCATCGCCCCTGTTCGACGCCAAATTGAAGAACCTGATTGTCACCCTCGATCGCGCCGGCGAGTTCGACGAGATCATCGACGTGCGCACGCCGCTCGAGTTCGCCGAGGACCATATTCCCGGCGCGCTGAACGCGCCCGTGCTCAGCAACGAGGAGCGCGTGCTCGTCGGGACGATGTACCGCCAGGTGTCGCCGTACGAGGCGACCCGGGTCGGCGCGGCGATGGTCGCGCGCAACATCGCGCGCCATCTCGACACGACGTTCGCCGACCGTCCACGCAACTGGCGGCCGCTGATCTACTGCTGGCGCGGCGGCAAGCGCTCGGGCTCGATGACGACCTGGTTCAACCTGATCGGCTGGAAGGCGCGCCAGCTCGACGGCGGCTACAAGGCGTACCGCCAGTCGGTGTGCGCGACGCTCGACTCGCTGCCGACGCGCTTTCGCTACATCGCGCTCGTCGGCCATACGGGCTGCGGCAAGACGCGCCTGCTGAACGCACTGCGCGACGTGGGCGCGCAGACGCTCGATCTCGAGGCGTTGGCGTGCCATCGCGGTTCGCTGCTCGGCGCGCTGCCAGGCAAGCCGCAGCCGACGCAGAAGGGGTTCGATTCGGGGCTCGTCGAAACGCTTGGGCGTTTCGACCCCGAATGGCCGGTGTTCGTCGAGTCGGAAAGCCGCCGGATCGGGCTCGTGCAGTTGCCGATCGCGTTGATCGAAGCGTTTCACGCAGGGCCGTGGGTGCATGTCGACGCGGCGCATGACGAGCGCATCGCATTTCTCCTCGACGATTACGCGCACCTGTTCGACGAACCGGAGGCGTTCAAGGCGCAGCTCCATCGGCTGATCGGCCTGCACAGCCGCGAGCAGGTGACGCACTGGAAGGCGCTGATCGACGCAAACGCACGCGCCGAACTGTTCACCGAACTGATCGACAAGCATTACGATCCGGCCTACGCACGGACCTACCGCGCGGCATACAACAAGCCGAACCGGGCGCTGACGTTCACGTTCCGGCCCAACGCCGCCGACGGGCGCGAGCAGGCGCGTGCGCTGCTGGCCCAGCTCGCACAGGCCGGGCTACCCGCATCGGCCGCGTTTGCTGCAGGCGCGACATTCGAAACTGATCAAAACCAATCGACGACCACACGATGACGACCACACGCACCCAACCCAATCCGGCCCTCGGCTGGATGACCTTCCTGCTGATCGCGGTCGCGGGCCTGTTCTATGTGAAATGGTTCCCGTACTACAACAAGGCGTTCGTGGCCGCCGAGCACCATTCGATCGGCCAGTCGATCCTGATGGGCACGTCGGCGACCGCGCCCGAGCCGTCGCTGAAGGCCGCGCTCGACTACGCGTGGGCGTACGGCAAAGCGATCTGGCAGGCGATGGTGCTGGGCCTGCTACTCGGCTCGGCCGTGCAGGCACTGCTGCCTGCGCACTGGGTTGCGCGCGTGCTCGGTCGCACCGGCTTCGGCAGCGTGGCAGCAGGCGGCCTGCTGTCGTTGCCCGGCATGATGTGCACGTGCTGTGCGGCGCCGGTCGTCGCGGGGCTGCGTGCGCGCCATGCATCGCCGGGCGGCGCGGTCGCGTTCTGGCTCGGCAACACGGTGCTGAACCCGGCGGCGCTGGTGTTCATGGGCTTCGTGCTCGGCTGGCACTGGAGTGCGCTGCGCCTCGTGCTCGGCATCGCGATGGTGTTCGGGATCGGCTATCTGCTGAACCGTATCGCACGCCCCGAAGACCGCAGCATCGACGATGCGCAGCTCGCCGCGCTGGCGGCCGAGCAGGCCGCGGCCGGCAACCCGTTCGTCCGCTGGATGAAACTGCTCGCGCGCATGGCCGTGCGGCTCGTGCCCGAATACATCGTGCTCGTGCTGCTGCTCGGCGCCGCGCGCGCGTGGCTGTTCCCGCATATCGGCCCGGACATCGGCAATCATCTCGGCTGGATCGTCGCGTTCGCGGTCGCGGGCATGCTGTTCGTGATCCCGACGGCAGGCGAGGTGCCGATCATCCAGGCGATGCTGTCGCTCGGCATGGGCGTTGGCCCGGCCGCCGCGCTGCTGATGACGCTGCCGCCGATCAGCGTGCCCTCGCTCGCGATGCTCGCGCGTTCGTTCAAGCCGTACATGCTGGCGATCGTCGCGACGCTCGTCGTCGTGTTCGGGATCGCGAGCGGCCTGCTCGCGATCGCGTTCGGGTTCTGACGCGCGCAAGCGGCGCGCCAGCAGCGCGCAATCGTCGTATTCATCCGGCGCCGCCGTTTCACCCGTGCGGCGCCATTTACAAGAAGCAAACAGGAAAACGCATGACCCAACCGAAGATCCATCCTCGACTCGAAAAGGCGCTGACGCGCGGCGATCTCGCGATCCGCCAGGCCAATTCCGCGCGGGCGACTGCCGTGCTGAACGCACTCGGCACGATGATCATCGAGGCCTCCGCGACGATCGGCGTCGAGGCCAGTATCGACATTCCGCAAGGCGATCGCATCTACGATCCGGTCAACGGTCTGTGGCCGCAGAAGATGCTGGTGTCGTTCGACGGCCCGGTTGACGAAGCCGACAAGGAAGAGCTGCGCACGGTCTATCTGCTGGCCGACGATCCGGGTACGCAGTTCCGCGTGGAGTGGCATCGCGCGGACGGCAAGCTCGGCCGCCAGGAAGGCGGCCCGCTCGCGACCGTCGCGTTCCTGACCGACGTCGAGATCCCGTGGAGCGACGACGACGAGTAACGTCGGCCGCATGAAGCCGGCGCCTGGTGCGCCGGCCGTCAGCGCATCATCCGCCGCCGGAACAGCCACGCGGACAGCAAGAATCCGCCGACCGCGTAACCGGCGAGCACCGCGACATGCAGCGCGACGTCGGTCGCCGGCCGGCCGAGCATCGCGGGCCGGATCAACTCGACGGCATTCGCGAGCGGCAGCGCCTGCGCCGCATGCTGCGCGATCGGCGGCAACTGCGTGATCGGGAAGAACACGCCCGACAGCAGCAGCATCGGCGTCAGCACGAGCGTCTGATAAAACATGAAGAAATCGTAGGACGGCGCGAGCGCCGTGACGATCATCGCGATGCTGGCAAACGCGAGGCCCGCGAGCGCGATCACGGGCAGCGCCGCGAGCATCGACGGAAACCGCGCATAGCCGAGCGCTCCCGCGACGAGCATGATCGCGGCCCCCGACAGCATCGCCTTGCTGGCCCCCCAGACGATCTCGCCGAGCACGATGTCGCCGAGCGCGAGCGGCGTATGCATGATCGCTTCCCACGTGCGCTGCACGTGCATCCGCGAGAATCCCGAATACATCGACTCGAAGCTCGCGGACATCATCACGCTCGATCCGACCGTGCCGGCCGCGAGGAACGCGATATACGACACGCCGTCGACATGGCCGAGCATCAGCCCGAGCCCGAACCCCAGCCCGAACAGATAGATCATCGGATCGGCAAGATTGCCGAACATCGACGCAAGCGCGAGCTTGCGCCAGACGAGATAGTTGCGCCGCCAGACGGCGATCCAGTTGGTCGCGTTCGCGGGCATGGCGATCGCGAAGCGCGACACGCGCGGGGGTGCCGACGGCGCGGCGGTGGAATAGTTGCGGACGTCCATGATCGATCAGTCCTGCATTTCGCGGCCCGTGAGCCGCAGGAACACATCTTCAAGATTGGCCGGGCGATGCAGATAGCGCAACCCCGTGCGACCCTTGAGTCGTGCACTGAGCGGCTCCGGATCGCTCACGTAGCAGAACAGCGTCTCGCCGCTGATCTCGGTGTGCTTCGCGAATGCCGACAGCTCGTCGCGCAGCGTGGCCGGATCGGGCCCGTAGATCTCGATCACGTCGCAGCCGATCTCCGATTCGATCAGCGCGTGCGGCGCGCCTTCGGCGATCTTGCGGCCTTCCTCGATCACGCACAGGCGGTCGCACAGGCGCTCGGCTTCTTCCATGAAGTGCGTGGTGATCAGGATCGTCTTGCCGCGCGCGAGCAGCGAGCGCAGCCGCTCCCACATGAGGTGACGCGCCTGCGGGTCGAGGCCCGTCGTCGGCTCGTCGAGCACCAGCACATCGGGATCGTTGACGAGCGCGCGAGCGAGCGTCAGGCGGCGCTTCATGCCGCCCGACAGCTCGCCGACCTTCGCATCGGCCTTGTTCTCTAGCTTCGCGAATTCGAGCAGCGGCTTCACGAGCGCGTGCGCAGCCTGCGCCGACATGCCGAAGTAGCGGCTGAAGACGAGCAGGTTCTCGCGCACGGTGAAGTCGGGGTCGAGATTGTCGAACTGCGGGACGACCCCGACGCGCTGGCGCGCATGCCGCGCACGCGATGGAACCGGTTCGCCGCAGAGCGAAATGGTGCCTGCATCGGGATGCGTGAGGCCGAGCAGCATTTTCAGCGTGGTGGTCTTGCCGGCGCCGTTCGGCCCGAGCAGGCCATAGCATTCACCCGCCTGGACGGTGAAGGACAGGCCGTTGACGACGAGCTTGTCGCCATAGCGCTTTTCGACGTTCCGGAAATCGATCGGTGCAACGGACATGGGCATGTTGTCGTTGTAGGCGGGCGCGGAAGCGTTCCGCTGTTGCCGGATGCATGGCCGGTTGGCGAACCGATCGGACGATTGCGTGTCACACGGGCATGACCGAAGCGCACGACGCCGGCGCCTGATGGCCCGCTGGAGTACGAACGGGCCATTCTAGTGCATCGGCTGCGTCTCTTCAGGGCATGCCTGCACGGTGCGATGCATGGACGCACCGATCGTGCACTGCATCATCGCGCGCGAGCCGAGCGGGGCGAATCAGCGTTTTCCATCCCTTGCGTCCTGAATTGCGGCGCACCATGATGAATGCGTAGGCTCGGTGTTGCGACAGGGAGGTTTCATGGCTAGCTACAACAAGATTTTGCTGTGTTACGACGGCACGCTCGAAGGACGCAAGGCACTGCGTTGCGGCGCCAATCTCGCGATGGACCTGAAGGCCGAGACGCATTTGCTGTCGGTGGTCGACATGCGCTCGAGCATTGCACAGAGCGCGGGTTTGCTGACCGACGTCGCGTGCGGCCGGTTCGAGGAAACCGCGCGTGAAATCCTGCAGGAAGGGGTGAACTGGCTGCGCGAGCGCGGTGTGCAGGCCGAAGGCCATTTCGCGTTCGGCTATCCGATCGACGAAATCGCGAATCTCGCGACGGAGCTGAAGGCCGACCTCGTCGTCGTCGGCCATCGGTGCCGCAGCGGGTTGTCCAGATGGTGGATGGGGTCGGGCAACACGCAACTGCTCGATCGCGTGAACTGCAGCATCCTGGTTGCGTGTTCGTCGGCGCAGGAGCAGAAGGAAGAAATCGCGCGGGAGCGTGAGGCGGCCACGGCGAACGGCAAATGATCCAATGATTCGATGACTGCCTGACCGGCGAATCGCGTCGGTCGGGCGTCGTGTCACGTCCGTGGGGCGGGCGCTGACCGCGGCCATTCAAGACCGGTCAAGCGTGCAGGTCGATCGCGGACAACTTCCACGAGAACAGGCCGAAGCGGTGGAATATCGCCGCATAGCGCGTGCCGTCGGCACTGCGCTGGTAGGTCACGACGAATTCATCGATATTCCGGTACCCGGCGCTGGTTTGCTGCTGGTGCGGCGCATGCGTGGCATCGACCGGGCTGGCCGGTGCGGCAGCGGCGGGTGGCGGCGATGACGCAGCTGGAGCGGCCGCATTGCTGCCCGGAGCGGCTGCGCTCGCCGGGGGAGCCGGATTGGCTGCAGGCGCAGCCGGCGCATTGCTGCCTGGCGGCAGATTCGACCATTCGGGTGGGCGCTCACCTGGATTGCCACGCGGTGGCAATCCGCTCATCAGCGCGGCTACGCCTTCCGGGGTCGCGTACGCATCGACCAGCGGGCCGATCAGTGCCGACCCGATCAGCGCGCCGATCACCGCGAACGGATTGTTCTTCTTCACCGCGTCGATCCGGCGCATCAACTCTTCCGTGACCTGCTGCTTCAGGCTGATGCGCAGCGACGGGAAATCGACATATTCACTGATGGCCTGCGCATCGCGCGCATCGATCGCCGATTTCAGGCGACCGAGCGCGACGTACGGCGATGCGTACGCATAGCCGATCGCCGTAATGCTGGCGACGGCCAGCACGACGATCAGCAGGGGCTTGAGCCGCCATGCGCGGCCCGAAGATCCGGTCACGTTGCCTCCGGTGCGGGGATGTTCCGCAATCAGAGACCGCCTGGCGTGGCCGATCGTTCCTCTGCGATGCAGCGATCGATCATCCGGCACACGGCATCGATCGTGCCGACCATGATCAGGCGCGAACGGCCGTGATAGACGCGCACCGGTGCACGGCGCGCGGGTTCGGCGTGATTCAGGCCGGCGTTCAGCGATACCCGCGCGAAAGCGGGTAGCGCCGACGGCAGCAGGGACGCCTGCCGTTCGACTGCGACTTCTTCTTGCACAGGCGCCGCCGCGGACAGCGGTGCGCAGGGCGTGCGGCCGCGCAGGTGACGCAGGCGGCCGAATTGACGGAAAGGCAGCAGACGGGCAAGGCGTTCCATGGTGTTCTCCTAGCGAGACGGAATGTCAGAGTTCGCCCGAGCGAATCAGCCCGACGGCGATGCCTTCCAGCGCGAATTCCGCGCTGCCGGCCTTGACGAAGATGTTTTCGTAATCCGGGTTCTCCGCGATCAGTTCGAGACCGCCCGGCCGGCGCATCAAGCGCTTGACCGTGACGTCGTCGCCGAGACGCGCGACGATGATCTGGCCGTCCTTCGCTTCCGTGCGCTTCTGCACGGCGAGGAGGTCGCCGTCGAGGATGCCGGCGTCGCGCATCGACAGGCCGCGCACTTTCAGCAGGTAGTCGGGCTTGCTGGAGAACAGCGCGGGATCGCACGCGTAATGCTGCGAGATGTGCTCCTGCGCAAGGATCGGGCTACCGGCCGCGACGCGGCCGACGAGCGGCAGCGACAACTGCATCAGGCCGGCGTGCGGCAGCGTGAACTGGTGCGGGGCATCGTCGATGCCGAGCAGGCGGATGCCGCGCGACGCGCCGGCGGCCAGCTCGATCACACCCTTGCGCGCCAGCGCGCGCAGGTGCTCCTCGGCCGCATTCGGCGAACTGAAGCCCAGTTCGGCCGCGATCTCGGCACGGGTGGGCGGGAATCCGGAGCGCTCGATCGCGCGACGGATCAAGTCGAACACTTGCTGCTGACGGGCGGTGAGTTTGGTCATGGCTCAACTGTATGGATAGACAGTGAGCTGTATTTTTATACAGTAGTCCGCGAATTTCAAGTGTTACTTGAGGTTCGACGCGATCATGCCGGTTCCGACGCGATTTCACGATGCCCGGACGCCGGTTCATCCGCCACAACCGTCCATCCCGTCTGCGTTAGCACTTTTGAGTATTAAAAAATAAGGAACGATTATTTTTAATCATGTAACCCGTTCGTTAGACTGGCCCGACATCGCAATACCGACAACACTGGAGAACCAAGGATGGGCAAGCGCAACACGGGGCTGGTGGGCGGAGTGGGCCGCCTGATCGCAACACTCGCGCTGGGCGCGGCGGCGGCGCTGGGCGTCGCGACGCACGCACAGGCCGATACGACCTTCCTGAACGTGTCGTACGACCCGACGCGCGAGCTGTATCAGGACTTCAACCAGGCGTTCGGCAAGGAGTGGAAGGCGAAGACGGGCGAGACCGTCAACTTCAAGCAGTCGCACGGCGGTTCGGGCGCGCAGGCGCGCTCGGTGCTCGACGGCCTGCAGGCCGACGTCGTCACGCTGGCGCTCGCGTACGACATCGATGCCCTCGCGAACAAGGGGCTCGTCAACAAGGACTGGCAGAAGCGCCTGCCCGACAACGCGTCGCCGTACACGTCGACGATCGTGTTCCTGGTGCGCAAGGGCAATCCGAAGGGGATCAAGGACTGGGACGACCTGACCAAGCCGGGCATCTCGATCGTCACGCCGAATCCGAAGACGTCGGGCGGCGCGCGCTGGAACTACCTGGCCGCATGGGCCTATGCGGTGCACAAGCCGGGCGGCAACGAGCAGACGGCGAAGGAATTCGTCACGAAGCTCTACAAGAACGCCGGCGTGCTCGATTCGGGCGCGCGCGGCGCGACCACGAGCTTCGTGCAGCGCGGGATCGGCGACGTGCTGATCGCATGGGAAAACGAGGCATTCCTGTCGGTCAAGGAATTCGGTACCGACAAGTTCGAGATCGTCGTGCCGTCGGTGAGCATCCTGGCCGAGCCGCCCGTTGCGGTGGTCGACAAAGTGGTCGACAAGAAGGGCACGCGCAAGCTGGCCGATGCCTACCTGAACTTCCTGTACAGCCCGCAGGGCCAGGAGATCGCGGCGCGCAACTACTACCGGCCGCGTTCGAAGAACGTGCCGGCGGAGCTGACGAAGCAGTTCCCGAAGCTGAAGCTGTACACGGTCGACGATACCTTCGGCGGCTGGACGAATGCGCAGAAGACGCATTTCGCGGACGGCGGCGTGTTCGATTCGATCTACAAGCCGCAGTAACGCCATAACGACAGCGGCGCGCCACGATAGCGCGCCGCATCCCCGACGGCCCGCCGGCGCGATTCACTGCGCCGGCGTTTGCGTCGGACCCATGAGCAGCACCGACCCAGCAAGAGCATCCGATGACGACGTACACCTTTCGCAAGCCGAGCGCGCTGCCCGGTTTCGGCGTGACGCTAGGCATCACGGTGGCCTATTTGAGCCTCGTGGTGCTGATACCGCTCGCCGCCACGTTCCTGAAGACCGCGACACTGTCGTGGGACCAGTTCGTCACCGCCGTCACGTCGCCGCGCGTGCTCGCGTCGTACCGGCTGACGTTCTCCGCCGCGCTCGGCGGCGCGCTGATCAACGCCGTGTTCGGTTTCCTCGTCGCGTGGGTACTCGTGCGCTACACGTTCCCGTTCAAGCGGCTCGTCGATGCGATCGTCGACCTGCCGTTTGCACTTCCGACGTCGGTCGCCGGCATTTCGCTCGCGGCCGTTTACGCGACCAACGGCTGGGTCGGCCAGTATCTGGCGCCGCTCGGCATCAAGATCGCGTTCACGCCGGCCGGCGTGCTGGTCGCGCTGACCTTCATCGGGCTGCCGTTCGTCGTGCGCACGGTGCAGCCGGTGCTCGAGGATTTCGAGCGCGAGCAGGAAGAGGCCGCCGCGTGCCTCGGCGCGTCGCGCTGGCTGACGTTCCGCCGCGTCGTGCTGCCGGCCGTGCTGCCGGCGCTCCTCACCGGGTTCGCGCTCTCGTTCGCGCGCGCGCTCGGCGAATACGGCTCGGTGATCTTCATCGCCGGCAACGTGCCGATGAAATCCGAGATCACGTCGCTGCTCATCATCACGAAGCTCGAGCAGTACGACTACGCGGGCGCGACCGCGCTCGCGGTCGTGATGCTCGTCGTGTCGTTCCTGATGCTGCTGCTGATCAACACGCTGCAGTGGTATCTGCAGCGCCGCACGAGCAAGGGCGCGAGCGGCCCCGCGCCCGCCGCCGTCATCGCTACCGCAGCAGGAGGCCAGCAATGAACCAGGAGGCCACCGTCGTGCTGAAAACCCCGTCTGCGGACGCGCAAGGGCGCGCCGCGAAGCGGCTCGACCCCGTCAGCGAGTCGCGCGTCGTGCGCTGGCTGCTCACGGGCATCGCGCTGGCGTTCCTCGCGTTTTTCCTCGTCGTGCCGCTCGCCGCGGTGTTCGTCGAGGCGCTGAGAAAGGGCGTCGGCTTCTATTTCGAATCGCTGGCCGATCCCGATGCGTGGTCGGCGATCAAGCTGACACTGACCGTCGCCGTGATCGCGGTGCCGCTGAACCTCGTGTTCGGCGTGTGTGCCTCGTGGGCGATCGCGAAGTTCGAATTCCGTGGCAAGGCGCTGCTGACGACGCTGATCGACCTGCCGTTCTCGGTGTCGCCGGTGATCTCGGGCCTTGTATACGTGCTGTTGTTCGGCGCGCAAGGCTGGCTCGGGCCGTGGCTGCAGGCGCACGACGTGCAGATCATCTTCGCGGTGCCGGGCATCGTGCTCGCGACGATCTTCGTCACGTTCCCGTTCGTCGCGCGCGAACTGATTCCGCTGATGCAGGCGCAAGGCACCGACGAGGAAGAAGCCGCGCGCGTGCTCGGCGCGTCGGGCTGGCAGATCTTCCGCCGCGTGACGCTGCCGAACGTGAGGTGGGGCCTGCTGTACGGCGTGATCCTGTGCAATGCGCGCGCGATGGGCGAGTTCGGCGCGGTGTCGGTCGTGTCCGGCCACATCCGCGGCGTGACCGACACGATGCCGCTGCACGTGGAGATTCTGTACAACGAATACAACTTCGCGGCGGCGTTCGCGGTGGCGTCAGTGCTGGCGCTGCTCGCGCTCGTCACGCTCGCGCTGAAGCTGATCGCCGAGCGTCATCTCGCGGCCGAACTGGCCGACGCGCACGACGCCGTTCCCGCACATGCCGGCCCCGTCGGCGCCGTTTCGTCGAAATCGTAAAGAGGCAACCAGAATGGGTATCACCGTCCGTAACCTTCAGAAGCGCTTCGGCGATTTCACGGCGCTCGACAACGTATCGCTCGACTTCCCGCCGGGCGAGCTGGTCGCGCTGCTCGGGCCGTCCGGCTGCGGCAAGACCACGCTGCTGCGCGTGATCGCGGGCCTCGAGCACGCGGACGCCGGCCAGGTCGTGCTGCAGGGGCTCGACGTGGCATCCGTCGGCGCGCGCGACCGCCAGGTCGGCTTCGTGTTCCAGCACTACGCACTGTTCCGCCACATGACGGTCTTCGAGAACGTCGCGTTCGGGCTGCGCGTGAAGCCGCGCCGCGAGCGGCCGTCGGAAAGCGCGATCCGTGAGAAGGTGCACGAGTTGCTGAAGCTCGTGCAGCTCGACTGGCTCGCGCAGCGCTATCCGTCCGAGCTGTCGGGCGGCCAGCGCCAGCGTATCGCGCTCGCCCGCGCGCTCGCGGTCGAGCCGAAGGTGCTGCTGCTCGACGAGCCGTTCGGCGCGCTCGACGCGAAGGTCCGCAAGGAGCTGCGCGGCTGGCTGCGTCGCCTGCACGACGACCTGCACATCTCGACGATCTTCGTCACGCACGACCAGGAGGAGGCGCTGGAAGTCGCGGACCGCATCGTCGTGCTGAACCGCGGCCACGTCGAGCAGGTCGGCAGCCCGCAGGACGTCTACGATCATCCGCAGAGCGCATTCGTCTACGAGTTCCTCGGCGCGGCCAACCGGTTGCCGGGCACGGTCGCCGGGCGTGGCTTCGTCGCCGAGGGGGCGGCCGCGCCGATCGAGGTCGACGCCGATTTCGCCGGTCCCGCGAACGCCTATGTGCGCCCGCACGACCTTCAGCTGTGGCCGGTCGGCGAAGGGCACCGCGACGGCATCGCGGTGGACGTGCGCCGCGTGATCCCGCTCGGCGGCTCGGTGCGCGTGGAGCTCGAGGCGCGCGCGGGCGGTGCGCTCGAGGCCGAACTCGATCGCGATGCGTGGCGGGCGCTGTCGCTGCAGGTCGGCGACGGTGCGACGGCCGTGCCGCGCGCGGTGCGTGTGTTTCCCGCGCGTTGACGAGCAAATACAGGGCAGGGGGCGGAACATGCTCCGAATCGACAATCAAACAACGACAGCCTAAGAGGCATACCCATGAATTTTCAGCAATTGCGGTTCGTGCGCGAAGCGGTGCGCCAGAACATGAACCTGACGGAAGTCGCGAACGTGCTGTACACGTCGCAGTCGGGCGTGTCGAAGCAGATCAAGGATCTCGAGGATGAGCTGGGCGTCGACATCTTCATCCGGCGCGGCAAGCGGCTGACGGGGCTCACGGAGCCCGGCAAGGCCGTGCACCAGTTGATCGAGCGGATGCTGCTCGACGCCGAGAACCTGCGCCGCGTCGCGCGCCAGTTCGCCGACCAGGACAGCGGTCACCTCGTCGTCGCGACGACGCACACGCAGGCACGCTACGCACTGCCGAAGGTGATCCGCCAGTTCACCGACGTGTTCCCGAAGGTGCATCTCGCGCTGCGTCAGGGCAGCCCACAGCAGATCGCGCAGATGATCCTGAACGGCGAGGCCGATCTCGGCATCTCGACCGAAGCGCTCGACCGCTATCCGGACATCGTCACGTTCCCGTGCTATTCGTGGCACCACACGGTCGTCGTGCCGAAGGGCCATCCGCTCGTCGGCCGCGAGAACCTGACGCTCGAGGAAATCGCCGAGTACCCGATCATCACGTACGACCAGGACTTCACGGGCCGCTCGCATATCGACCAGGCGTTCACGCAGGCGGGCGCCGTGCCCGACGTCGTGCTGACCGCGATCGACGCGGACGTGATCAAGACTTATGTCGAGCTCGGCATGGGGATCGGCGTGGTCGCGGCGATGGCCTACGATCCGCAGCGCGACACGGGGCTCGTCGCGCTCGATACACAGCACCTGTTCGAGGCGAGCACGACGCGGGTCGGGCTGCGCAAGGGCGCGTTCCTGCGCGCATACGCATACCGGCTGATCGAGATGTTCGCGCCGCACCTGAACGAAGCGGAAATCGCGGGGCTGTTGCGCGAAGCCGTTTGACGACGGCGCGTCGCGCGCCATCCGCGCGCTCACCGCGGATGGCGCGACGTACCGGCGCGGGTTGTCATGTATTGGGCAGCGGCAGGCGATCCGCCGCTGCCTGGGTAGTTCGACTCACCGTATCATCGACCGCCATCGCGGTTTCCCGTCAGCCTCTTCGCCGCACGCGGCGAACGACATGTATTCGCTTGCCGGCACGACGACAAGAACACAAGAGGGTGCGCGTGTACGCCTCGTTTCGGGTTCGGCCATTTGCCGCATCGAGCGATCCATTGGCCGGCAAATGTGATTCAATGCGCGTGAATGCCGGGTGACGTGCGCTCGGGCCGTCCCTTGGCCGCCATCGTGCCGGCCGGATCGATCGCACCAGCGACGCAATGCGTAACACCGGGAGACGGTGCGAAAGGCGAAGCCGGCAGCCCGTCCACCTTCACAAAACAAGGCATGCGGATTGCCGGTCCCGACACGCTTGGAGACATATCGCGCAGCACGCAACACGCGTGACGAAGAGGTAAACAATGAACCTGAAATGGTTTCTCTTCTCCTTCGAAGGCCGGATCGGGCGCCTGCCGTGGTGGATCTACGCGCTGGTTTCCACGGTGCTCAGTGCGATTTTCGATGCGAATTCGCGCAGTGCGCCGGAAGACGATCTGCCGCTGCTGGTGATGCTGGTGGTTGTCGTCATCGCGGTGTGGTCGTCGATTGCGGTCGGCGTGAAGCGGCTGCACGACATCGACAAGTCGGGATGGTGGATGCTGCTGTTGTTCGTGCCGATCGTCGGTGCGCTTGCGTTGTTCGTGATGAACGGCTTCATCGCCGGCACGCCGCATGCGAACCGCTTCGGCGAGCCGCCGTCGGCCGATGAAGACGAACCGGCGCCGCGGGACCCGGCGTGACTCGCGCTCCGAATAAACCCTTAAATATTGATCAGACAGGTTGCACACCGACGCGAATCGGTACAGCATAGCCTTCACTCCGCCGGCGTCCCGCCGGCGGTGGCGCGTCAACAACAGCACGCGCCAGGCAGTCGGCCGTCTGCCTCGCTTCCATTCCGTGGTACCGACAGCAGCATCGATGGCCATTGCCCGGGTAGTGTGGCGCAAACGTTTGCTCACATTAAAACAACAGTCAAACAATAGTCCGGCCCTTGGGGGCCGGTCGCCAGGAGATGAGTATGAATGTCCTCTTTCGCCGTCGCTTCCTGACCGCCGCGCTCGCCGCCGTCGCGGTTGCCGCCGCACCGGCCGTCCACGCGCAATCTGCAGCCAAGCCGAAGGTCGCGCTCGTGATGAAGTCGCTCGCCAACGAGTTCTTCCTGACGATGGAAACGGGCGCGAAGGAATACCAGAAACACAACGCGGGCCAGTTCGAGCTGATCACCAACGGCATCAAGGACGAGACCGACACCGCGAACCAGATCCGCATCGTCGAGCAGATGATCGTGTCGAAGGTCGACGCGATTGTGCTCGCGCCGGCGGATTCGAAGGCGCTCGTGCCGGTCGTGAAGAAGGCGGTCGACGCGGGCATCGTCGTCGTGAACATCGACAACCGGCTCGATCCCGACGTGCTGAAGTCGAAGAACCTGAACGTGCCGTTCGTCGGCCCGGACAACCGCAAGGGCGCGCGCAAGATCGGCGATTACCTCGCGAAGCGGCTGAAGGCGGGCGACCAGGTCGGCATCGTCGAAGGCGTGTCGACGACGACCAATGCGCAGCAGCGCACGGCCGGCTTCCAGGACGCGATGAAGGCGGGCGGGATGAAGGTCGTGTCGGTGCAGTCCGGCGAATGGGAGATCGACAAGGGCAATGCGGTCGCCGCCGCGATGCTCAACGAATACCCGAACCTGAAGGCGCTGCTGTGCGGCAACGACAACATGGCGATCGGCGCCGTGTCGGCCGTGCGCGCGGCCGGCAAGCAGGGCAAGGTGCTCGTGGTCGGCTACGACAACATCAACGCGATCAAGCCGATGCTGAAGGACGGCCGCGTGCTCGCGACCGCCGATCAGTACGCGGCGAAGCAGGCCGTGTTCGGTATCGACACGGCGCTCAAGGCGATTGCCGAGCATCGCAAGCAGGCCGACATGTCGGGCGTGGTCGAGACGCCGGTGGATCTCGTGACGAAGTGACGCAGCCCCGATGCGGCCGCCGCCCTCAAGAATCTCGCGCGGCGGCCGTTATCCGAGGTGAGCGCGATCACGGCCACTGCATGCACATGCACTTGTGAGCGTCACACCCGCGCGCCGCGTGCGCGCGGCCGCAACCAGGATCGCGATGGACCCGACTTTCCAACCCTCCCGCGCAGCCACTCCCGTGCTGTCCGTATCCGGCGTCGGCAAGACCTACGCCGAACCCGTGCTCGCCGACGTCACGCTGACGCTCGAGGCGGGCCACGCGCTTGCGTTGACGGGCGAGAACGGCGCCGGCAAGAGCACGCTGTCGAAGATCATCGGCGGGCTCGTCGAACCGACCGCCGGCACGATGCGGCTCGGTGGCAAGCCGTATGCGCCGGCGAGCCGCACGCAGGCCGAGGCACTCGGCGTGCGCATGGTGATGCAGGAGCTGAACCTGCTGCCGACACTGACGGTTGCCGAAAACCTGTTCCTGAACCGCCTGCCGCGGCGTTTCGGGATCATCGATCGCGCGCGGCTGCGCGACGATGCGCGGGCCGCGATGGCGCAGGTCGGGCTCGACACGGTCGACCCCGATACGCCGGTAGGCGCGCTCGGCATCGGCCACCAGCAAATGGTCGAGATCGCGCGCAACCTGATCGGCGACTGCCGCGTGCTGATTCTCGACGAACCGACCGCGATGCTGACCGCGCGTGAAGTCGAGCTGCTGTTCGAGCAGATCGACCGGCTGAAGGCGCGCGGCGTCGCGATCGTCTACATCTCGCACCGGCTCGAGGAACTCGCGCGGGTCGCCGAGCGCGTCGCGGTGCTGCGCGACGGCCGGCTCGTCCATGCGGGCGACATGGCGGCGACGACGTCCGACGGGCTCGTCACGCTGATGGTCGGGCGCGAGATCGGCGAGCACATCGATCTCGGCGAGCGTCGTATCGGCGCGCCGCGGCTCGTCGTGTCGGGCCTCACCCGCGGGACGGCGGTGCGCGACGTGTCGCTCGAGGTGCGCGCGGGCGAGATCTTCGGCATCTCGGGGTTGATCGGTGCGGGACGTACCGAGCTGCTGCGGCTGATCTACGGCGCGGACGCGCCGGACGCGGGGACGATCGCGATCGGCCAGCCGCCGAAGCCGGTGCGGATCGGTTCGCCCGTCGAGGCGGTGAAGCAAGGCATCGCGCTGATCACCGAGGATCGCAAAGGCGAAGGGCTGCTGCTGACGCAGTCAATCACCGCAAACGTGTCGCTCGGCCAGCTCGACCGGCTCGCGCGCGGCGGGATCGTCGACGGGGCGCGCGAAACGGCGCTCGCCGAGCAGCAGATCGATGCGCTGCGGATCCGCACGCACGGCGCGACGCAGGCGGTCGGCGAACTGTCGGGTGGCAACCAGCAGAAGGTCGTGATCGGCCGCTGGCTCGCACGCGACATGGGCGTGTTGCTGTTCGACGAGCCGACGCGCGGGATCGACGTCGGCGCAAAGTTCGAGATCTACACGTTGATGGGCGCGCTCGCGCGCGAAGGCCGCGCGCTCGTCGTCGTGTCGAGCGACCTGCGCGAGCTGATGCTGATCTGCGACCGGATCGGCGTGATGTCGGCCGGGCGCATGACCGCCGTGTTCGAGCGCGGCAACTGGACCCAGGATGCGCTGCTGGCCGCGGCGTTCGCCGGCTTCGGCCGCGAGACGCCGCCGGGCGGCGCGCAGCATCCGGACGCGGGGCAGGCGCCAGGCGCCGCTCCCGGTACTTCGAATACAGGACGACAGCAATGACCCAGCCTCCCGTAACCCCGACCGACGCAGGCGCGCAGCAGGACCTGACGGGGCGCCGTGCGCGCACGCTGTCCGGCACGCGGCTCGGCCTGTCGAACTACCTCGGGCTCGCCGGTGCGCTCGCCGCGATGATTGCGCTGTTTTCGGTGCTGAGCTCGCATTTCCTGACCTACGATACGTTCAGCACGATCGCGAACCAGATTCCCGATCTCGTCGTGATGTCGGTCGGGATGACCTTCGTGCTGATCATCGCCGGGATCGACCTGTCGGTCGGCTCGGTGCTCGCGCTCGCCGCGTCGATGGTCAGCGTCGCCGCGCTGAAATGGCAGTGGGGGCCGCTGCCGGCCGCGCTGATCGGCATCGCGGTCGCGACCGCGACGGGCGCGCTGACGGGCGCGGTCACGGTCGGCTGGCGGATCCCGTCGTTCATCGTGTCGCTCGGCGTGCTGGAGGCCGCGCGCGGCCTCGCATACCAGCTGACGAATTCGCGCACGGCCTACATCGGCGACGCATTCGATTTCCTGTCGAACCCGATCGCGCTCGGCATCTCGCCGGCGTTCCTGATCGCGGTCGCGGTGATGATCGCGGCCCAGTTCGTGCTGACGCGGACCGTGTTCGGACGCTATCTCGTCGGGATCGGCACGAACGAAGAAGCGGTCCGGCTTGCGGGGGTTAACCCGAGGCCGTATAAAATTCTCGTATTCGCATTGATGGGCGCCCTCGCAGGGCTGGCGTCGCTGTTCCAGATTTCGCGGCTCGAGGCGGCCGACCCGAATGCGGGCGTCGGTCTCGAACTTCAGGTGATCGCCGCCGTCGTGATTGGCGGCACGAGCCTGATGGGCGGGCGCGGTTCGGTGATCAGCACGTTCTTTGGCGTGTTGATCATCTCCGTGCTGGCCGCGGGGCTGGCGCAGATCGGTGCGAACGAGCCGACGAAACGGATCATCACCGGCGCGGTGATCGTGGTGGCGGTCGTGCTCGATACGTATCGCAGCCGGCGCACACGCGTGCGGTAGAAAGACAGACAGAACAGACCAGAGAGAAACGGGAAATGGCGACGATCAAGGATGTGGCGGCCATGGCGGGCGTGTCGTTTACGACCGTCTCGCACGTGGTGAACAATTCGCGGCCGGTGTCCGCGGATGTGCGTGCGAAGGTCGAGGGCGCAATCCGCGAGCTGAATTACGTGCCGTCGGCCGTGGCACGCTCGTTGAAGGCGCGTGCGACGGCGACCATCGGCCTCGTCGTGCCGAACAGCACGAACCCGTACTTCGCGGAGCTTGCGCGCGGGATCGAGGACCAGTGCGCGGCCAACGGCTATTGCGTGTTCTTCTGCAACTCGGACGACGATCCCGTCAAGCAGCGCAACTACTTGCGCGTGCTGCAGGAAAAGCGCATCGACGGGCTGATCGTCGCATCGGCGGGCGAGGATGCGGTGCTCGCGCAGACGCTTGCGGATATCCACGCGCCGCTCGTCGTCGTCGACCGCAACATCGAGGGGCTCGCGGCCGACCTGGTGCAGATCGACCACGAGCGCGGAGCGTACCTGGCGACGCGCCATCTGCTCGAGCTCGGGCACGCGAAGATCGGCTGCATCACGGGGCCGACCGACACGGCGGTCAGCGCAATGCGCGTGCACGGCTTCATCCGCGCGATGGCCGAGCGCGGGGTCGACATCGTGCCGGGCGCGATCGCGGAAAGCGACTTCTCGTGCCTCGGCGGTTATCACGCGGCGTCGCGGCTGTTCGAATCGGTGCGGCCGAGCGCGATCTTCGCGGGCAACGACCTGATGGGCGTCGGCGCGCTGCGCGCGGCGGCCGAGCGCGGCATGCGCGTGCCCGACGACTGTTCGATCATCGGGTTCGACGACATCGAATTCTCCCGCTACACGTATCCGGCCCTGTCGACGGTCGGCCAGTCGGTGCGCGCGCTCGGCGAAATGGCCGCGCAGACGCTGATCGAGCGCATCGGCGGCGGCTCGACCGCCGTGCCGAGCCGTCGCCGCGTCGTGTCGCCGCGCCTCGTGCTGCGCGAATCGACGGCGATCTACCGCGAGCCGCCGGCCTCCGGCGGTCGCGCATGACGGCGCCCGTGGCAGGCGCCGGCCGCGTGACGGTGGTCGGCAGCCTCAACATGGATCTCGTCGTGCGCGCGCCGCGCCTGCCGCA